>NZ_JBHXVO010000029.1:0-90912 GCF_042672265.1 Nocardia sp. NPDC127526
GCCGGGCTATCTACGTGGCAACGCGGACGGGGCTATGGGGGCCGGGCCCCCCGATCGCCGGTCATGCGTATGGAATTGTCACCGTGACAGCGAGTTCCGCAGGTCGGTGATGGTGGCGCGGCGCTCGTAGGCGATCCAGCCGAAGATCGCGGCGAGCACCAGCGGGAAGATCGCCATCGAGGGCTTGTCGGCGATGAAGGCCTGCGTTCCGGCGGCGAGCACGGTGAGCACGGACAGCCCGGCGGCGGCGAGGGCGCTCAGCCGCGGCACCATCAGGCCGATACCTCCGGCGACCTCCACGACTCCGATGAAGATGAGCAGCCCGAGGGGGATGGTCAGGTTCTCGGGGGCGTTGTCCATCAACATGTTCGGGATGACGAGCTTCGGGCCGCCGGAGGCGATGATGAAGAACAGGCCGAGCACGATCTGCAGGGTCCACAGCACGCGGTTGCGGATCTTGCCGGGGCGGTAGGTGATGTCGGTGGAGAAGTTGGCGGTGGGGTTCGCGGTGGTCATTTCTGGTCCTTCTGGTCGGTCGCGCCGGGTTGGTAGCGCGTTCACCAGCTAGGACGGAGGCCCGCTCCAGGATTCATCGCTGTCCGCGAAAGATTTTCGAAACCGCTGATCAACCACCTCTGGATCAGTGCGGACCGATTGCGTGCAGGCCCCCGCGCGCTCGCGGGAGGTGCCTAAGCTCGGAGTGTGCACATGGAACTGGTCACGATCGTGGTGGCGGAGTACGACCCTGCGATCGACTTCTTCGTGAAGGCTCTTGGTTTCGAGTTGGTCGAGGATTCGCCGGCGAGGACCAATGATGGGAGGCCGAAGCGGTGGGTTGTCGTGCGGCCGCCGGGTGGGGGTACGGGGATACTGCTGGCTCGGGCCGAGGGTGGCCGGCAGGTGGGTGCGATCGGTGAGCAGGTGGCGGGGCGGGTTGGGTTCTTTCTTCGTGTTGCGGATTTCGATGGTGCTTATCGTCGGATGGTCGGTGCGGGAGTGGAATTCGTGACCGAGCCTCGGGATGAGGACTACGGGCGGGTTGCGGTGTTCATTGATGTATCGGGTAATCGCTGGGATCTGCTCGGCCCGTCAGGAGGAGGATCGTCAGCAGGGGGAAGATCACCAGCGGGGTCATGAAGACGGGGTTGGGGGGCGTGGAGTGGTAGAAGGCATCAATCGGGATCCATGCGAGCACTGCGGCGAACAGCTGGCCGAGGGTTACCAGCCAAGCTCCCGCCATCACCGGGTAGCGTCCGGATGTCCTGCCTCGCAACAGGTATACCGCGCCGCCGCCCAGTAGAGCGGTGACGAGGAGGAATGCGACGCAGAGCAGCGACATGAGGTTGTCCGCGGTGATCGTCGAATCACCGACCGAGAGGTAGTCGTTGTTCTGCCACTTGCCTTCCTGCGACTGCATCCACATGCCGAAGGCCTGCATGAGCCATGCGAGCGCACCGAGGATCGCGAACCATGCCGCGATCAGATGTCGGGTCTGCCAGTGCTGGGCCCAGCCACGCTTCGCCCGCGCGACGGCGGATTCGCCTCCACTCATCAGGTCCCCCTCGTTCCGAGTTATCGCGTTCGCGCACAAACGTTATCGGCTCGATGTGGATGGGATTTGGGTTGCGTGTGGAGATTCTGTGATGAGCGATCGCGCGTTCGCCTACCGGTGAAACTCGCTCCCCTGCGCGTGAGCTCGGTCTTCGACGTGAGCAGTGGCATCGCCCAGTCGACGGCGACCGGCAATGGATGCGACATTGGGAGATCCCAGACAGCGTGATGAAAGCGGTTCAATCCCACGCTAGATACGCATTTGTAGCTACCCGAGCATAGCTTCGGTACGAGGCGACGACGCCGAGCACGGCCCGGGCCCTGGACTCGTTTCATGCTGACGCAGTTAGCATCTGGCGATGACCCCGCACGATGAAGACGGATACACCATCGATGTCGACCCCGATCGGATCGATGTGGATCGAGTCCATCACTGGCTTTCGACCGATGCGTACTGGGCGCTGGGACGCGAGCGCGAGATCGTCGAGCGAGCCATCCGCGGGTCACTGAACTTCGGCGTGTACGACGCCAACGGCGAGCAAGTCGCCTACGCCCGCGTCATCACCGACTCGGTGACCTTCGCCTGGCTCTGCGATGTCTATGTCGATCGCCGGCATCGCGGCGTAGGCATCGGCCGCCGGCTCGTCGCCGCGGTACGCGACCATCTCGCGTCCTACAAGATCAGGCGGATAGTGCTGGCGACATACGATGCCCACAGCTTGTACGCCGAGGCCGGTTTCGCCCCTCTCGCCGATCCACAGAATTGGATGGCGCTCATCGGCGAGGGATAAGGCGGTCCCCCAGCGAACAACCCGCCGTGTGCACAGGAAATCTCGCGCATCGTATGGTCCGGGCAGAGCGGGATGGTCCGAGCCTCGGAGGTGGGTGTGAACGCGGTGGCGACGCCGAGTGTCGGGTTGGCGGCGTTGTGTGTGGTGTTGGTGGCGGGGACGGTGGTGGTTTATCGAGTGGCCGGGTTGGGGGCGGTGGGGGTTGCGCCGGGGGCGGCGGTGCGGGCGGTGGGGCAGTTGACGGTGGTGGCGTTGGTGTTGGCGGTGGCGCTGTCGCGGTTGTGGTCGTCGGTAGTGGTGCTGGGGGTTATGTTCGGGGCGGCGGTGGTTACGGCGGCGCGGCGGAGTGGGGCCGGGCGGGCTGGGGCTTGGGTGGCGGTGTCGATCGGGGTGGGGGCCGTGGCGACGTTGACGCCGATTCTGGTGAGCGGGGTTGTGCCGTTGACCGGTGTGGCGGTGGTGCCCATTGGCGGGATTGTGCTGGGGGGCACCATGACTGCGACGTCGCTGGCGGCGAGGCGGGCGTTGGATGCGTTGCGGGATCGCCATGGGGAGGTGGAGGCGGCGCTCAGTTTGGGGTTCACCGACCGGGATGCGCGCCTGGAGATCATTCGGACGACTGCCGGGGATGCCCTGCTGCCCGGCGTCGATCAGACTCGGACCGTTGGATTGGTCACGCTGCCGGGAGCTTTCGTCGGGGTGCTGATGGCGAGCGGGTCCGCTGCACAGGCGGCGGCCGTGCAGGTGCTGGTTCTGCTGGGACTGCTGCTCGCGCAGTCGTGCGCGGTCGCGACGACAATAGAACTCGTTGCGCGCGGCCGTATTTCGCGTAAGGCGGTCCGGTAGCCGAGAGCGGTGAGCAGGTCCTCGCGGGAGGGACGGTGCGAGGACCTGCTCGGGTGCGGTGCGCTCGGATTGGAGGGAGCGGCCGCGGTCAGAGGGGTGTGAAGTCTCTGCTCGCGATATAGGTCGGGCGAGGCGAGGCCGCCGCATACGGATCGACGAGAGTGTTCTCCACGCTGTTGAACACAAGGAAGATATTCGAGCGGGGATACGGCGTGATGTTGTTCGACGAGCCGTGCATGATATTCGAGTCGAACAGCAGGGCCGAGCCCGCCGGACCGGTGAACTGGGTGATGCCGTACTTGCCGGCCAGGTCGGCGATGTCGGCGGGCGACGGGACGCCGATCTGCTGCTCTCGCAACGAATTCTGGTAGTTGTCGGCCGGCGTCTCGCCTTGGCACGGGACGAAGGTGCGGTGCGAGCCGGGCATGACCATGAGGCTGCCGTTGTACGGGTAGTTGTCCGTCAGGGCGATGGACAGGCTCACCGCACGGGGCGCGGGCATGCCGTCTTCGGCATGCCAGGTTTCGAAGTCCGAGTGCCAGTAGAAGCCGGTTCCCTTCATGCCGGGCATGTAGTTGATCCGGGTCTGGTGCAGGTAGACCTCCGAGCCCAGGATCTGGCGGGCCAGGCCGGCGACGCGGCTCTCGCGTACCAGATCCGCGATCATCGGGCTCAGCTTGTGCACCTCGAAGATGGAACGGACCGTGTTGGAGGACTTTTCGATGATCACCCGGTCATCGAGCCGCAGCTCGGGCTCCCGGGTGAGGCGATCGATGGCGATGGCGAAATCGGTCACCTCGTCGGGATCGAGCAGCCGGTTCACGACCGCGAAGCCGTCGGCGTCGAAATTCGACAGGGCGGGGGTGCCGATCTCACCCCACACGGTGCGGTCGGTCCGCTCGACATGCGGGAGCGGTTCGGCGGTGCGGGTGGGGTAACGATCGATGCGGGTGGTGTCGGGCAACGACATTCGTTGGGGACTCCTGTGATTCGTTACTGGGCGGGGACCGCTACGAGCGGGTAGACGCCGTTCTCGTCGTGGACTTCCTGGCCGGTGACCGGCGGATTGAACACGCACAGCATGCGCATGCGCGTCCGCACGTCGAGCCGGTGCCGTTCGTGGCCGTTGAGCAGGTACATCGAGCCGGGGCCGAGCTCATAGGTGACGCCGTTGTCCAGGTCGGTGAGCGTGCCCTCGCCTTCGATGAGCCACACGGCTTCCACATGATGCTGGTAGTGGAATTCGTGCACGCTCTCGGCGTCGATGGTGGTCTCGTGGAAGGAGAATCCGACCCCGTCGCCGCCGAGGATGATGCGCTTGCTGCGCCAGCCCACGCCGGCCACATCGCGGTCGGTGCCGGTGATTTCCGCGGTGGTGCGCACGATCATGTCAGTGCCCCCGCCCGCCGCACACCACATCCACGGACGCGGCCAGGATTTCGAGGCCGTGATCGAGCTCGGCATCGGTAATGGTCAGCGGCGGAAGCAGTTTCACCACTTCGTCCTCGGATCCGGAGGTCTCCACCAGCAGCCCGTTCTCGAAGGCGACCTGCGACACCTTGCCCGCACGGGAGGCGTCGTCGAATGCGATGCCGTGCACCAGGCCGCGCCCGCGCACCGACAGGCCGTCGAAGGCGGCGACCACACCGCTCAGCGCCCGGTGCACCCGCTCCCCCTTGGCCAGGGTCGCCGACTCCAGGGCGTCATTGCCCCAGTAGTGCTCCAGCGCAACGCGCGCGGTGACGAAGGCCGGGTTGTTCCCGCGGAAGGTGCCATTGTGCTCGCCCGGCTTCCACTGATCCAGCTCCGGCTTGAACAGCACCAGCGCCATCGGAAGCCCGTAACCGCCAATGGATTTCGACAGCGTGACGATATCGGGCGTGATCCCCGCGGTCTCGAAGGAGAAGAACGGCCCGGTGCGCCCGCAGCCCATCTGCACATCGTCGACGATGAGCAGGATCTCCCGCGCCGCGCACAGATCGGCCAGTCCGCGTAGCCATTCGGCCCGCGCGACATTCACGCCGCCCTCACCCTGCACGGTCTCCACGATGACCGCCGCGGGCTTGTCCAGCCCCGAGGAGCGATCGTCGAGCGCCCGAGCCATCCACTGGAACGGATCGGTGTCCATATCCGACAGGTAACCGTCATAGGGCAGCGAGGTGGCGTGCTGCAACGGCACACCCGCTCCGGCCCGCTTGGCGGCATTGCCGGTGACCGCCAGCGCGCCCAGCGTCATCCCGTGGAAAGCATTGGTGAAGTTCAGGATCTCGGTGCGCCCGGTCACCTTGCGGGCCAGCTTGAGCGCCGCCTCCACCGCATTCGCGCCGGTCGGCCCGGGGAACTGCACCTTGTAGTCCAGCCCGCGCGGCTCCAGCACCACGCTCTGCACGGTCTCGAGCAGCCGCCGCTTGGCGACGGTCGACATGTCCAGCGCGTGGGTGATGCCGTCGCCGGCGATGTACTCCAGCAGCGCGTCCTTGAGCACCGGATTGTTGTGCCCGTAGTTCAGCGCACCGGCGCCGGCGAAGAAGTCCAGGTAGTCCCGGCCGTTCTCATCGTGGATCCAGGCGCCGGAGGCGGTGTCGAACACGGTCGGCCAGGAGCGGCAGTAGCCGCGCACATTCGACTCGAGGGCGTCGAAAATCGTCATCTCGGTGGTGGTCATCGGCGAGTCTCCTGATCATTTGCCGGCGCTATGCGGTACAGCAGCTCGGCTTCGTGGCTGTCGGGGAAGTGGCCGGGGGTGAAGAGCGGGGTTCTGGTCATGGACGACCGGCGGCGGCGCGCCAGCGCGCCGAACATGGCGATGGAGGCGGTGTTGTCCGGCGAGATGGTGGTCTCCAGCAGGGAAACACCTTGATCGGCAAGGCTTTCCAGCAGCACGTCGAGCATCGCCACGCCGACGCCGCGACCGCGGAAGGCGTGATCGACGGCGACCTGCCAGACGAACAGCGTGTCCGGCTGCTGCGGGCGTACGTATCCGATGACGAATCCGGCGACCTCACCGCCGATTTCGGCGACGACGGAGGTGGTCGCGAAGTCGCGGCACCAAAGGAGATACGCGTAGCTCGAATTCGCGTCCAGGACCCGGGAGTCCTTGGCGATGCGCCACATCCGGCCGCCGTCGTCCAGTAACGGATTGCGTACGAGGATCGATGGTTTCACAGACGATGCCGGTGGCATCGTGGATCGCACGGGCTTGGTCAGAAGGGTTTGCTGAGTTTTAGCGTGAGAGTTCCTGAATTGTGTCTGCATGACCGCTTCAGACTTTCAAAGGAACTTTACGAACTCCCGTGCGAGATCTTTGCGATCTCATGACGATCGCTCTGCACATCGAACCGATAACCCAGTCCGCGCACGGTGACGACCAGGCGCGGAGCCCCGGGATCGCGCTCGATCTTGGTCCGCAGCCGTCGCACATGCACGTCTACAATGCGTTCGTCGCCGAAAAACTCTCCGTCCCAGACTCGTTCGAGCAGCACGCCACGACTGAGCACACGCCCGGCATTGGTGGCGAGCTCGCACAGCAGCCGGAATTCGGTGACGGTGAGATGCAGCGGCTCCTCACCCCGGCGTACCAGGCCGCCGTCGGGCGAGAGCACCAGCGGATGATCCGAATGGTCTTCCAGCACAATCTCTGTCAGCGGTTCGGGTAGGTCGTCGGCGCCATTGTCGCGCTCGGCCAACCGGGCTCGCCGCCGCAGGGCGCGCATGCGGGCCGAAATCTCCTTGATGACGAACGGTTTGCTCACGAAGTCGTCCGCGCCCGCTTCCAGCGCGGCCACCACATCGTGGGTGTCGTCGCGCGCGCTGATGACGATGATCGGCACATCCGAATCGCGCCGCACCTCCCGGATGCAGGTGAATCCGTCCATATCGCCGAGCATGAGATTGACGATCATGACATCGGGTTCACCGTGATTGCGGAGATGCTCGAGCGCCGCGTCCACCTCCCAGGCTTCGGCGACCTCGTAGCCCTCGTCCTCCATGGCGACCCGTAATGCCCCGCGGACCCGGTCGTCGTCCTCCACGATCATCAGGTTCGCACCCATAACCCATCCTCTTCGACAGCCGGACACGTTCGCGCCCTCGGCGAGCGACATCGGTTGCACGCCGCACACGAAGATAGCGAGTACCCGTTCAGCTAACCGTCAAACCGGACAGTGGCCCTCCGCATAGTGCCGAGAGCCGCCGAAACGTGCTCCAGCTGCTGTTATGCCCGATAGCTACCCGGCGTTTCTTGACGGCTTCCTTACGACGGGATTGCGAACATGTTCCCGTCGACCTGCCGGATGGCTCATCCGGGCCAGCGCTGCACATCGATGACAATCCAGCAATTCCCCAGCGTCGACCCCTCGTGACGCCGCCGGAGTCACTCCGAATCGGGCCGCCGATGCCTGCCGCCCGCGCCGTCGGCGGGATGCGCAGGCGCGGGCGGCAATTCGAGCGTCGGATGCTCGGGACCCGGATCGCCGCGCCGCGGATCACCTGCCGCGCGGCGTAGTTCCGCGATGAAGGCCTCCACCGACCCGTAACGCGGCAGCACTTCGGCCAGTAGGCGCTGCGCGCTCGTCGCCATCATCCGCACTCACCTCACGTCGAGTGTTCCCGGCGTGAAGGTCTCACCCCGCGATAAGACAGCCACCGGGAGCGCAGGGCGAGACCTTCACCCCTCGATCGGTACCGGCAGCACACCATCTGTCCGGACCGCCGCCCACAGTAACCGCGCGCGTCCGACATTCAGCGCCTGATGAGATGACGAATCGTGCCAACCTTCTGACATACAGCGAACCGGTCGCAACTTTTCGGGTCGATGGTCCGGGGTGACCGTTGTCACGATGCCGAACGCCCGCATTCGGACTAATTTCGGTAATTAGCGAAATAACGAAGGATGGTGGCGTGCTCGACGAGTGCAAGGCACTGGCGAACGAGACCCGGTTGCGAATCCTGGAGTGGCTCAAGCAGCCGCAGACGCACTTCCCCGGACGTGCGGCGGATACGACCGAGCTGGGCGTGTGCGCGGGCCTCATCCAGCAGAAGGCGGGCGCGTCCGCCTCCACCATCTCGGCCCACCTGGCGATCCTGCAGCGCGCCGGATTCCTCACCGCGACGCGGCGCGGCCAATGGATGTACTACCGCCGCGACGAGGCCCGCATCCGCGAGTTCACCGCACTCCTGCACAGCCGGCTCTGATATCGAAAGGCAGTCCTCCCATGCCCCTGGCGCTGTCCATCCTCGACCTGGCGACCATCGCGCCCGGCCAGAGTGCGCGCGAAAGTTTCGGCAACAGCGTGATATTGGCGCAGGCCGCCGAGCGCAGCGGCTACCGCCGCGTCTGGTACGCCGAACACCACAACATGCGCTCCATCGCCTCCAGCGCCACCAGCGTGCTCATCGCCCATATCGCCAACCACACCAGCACGATTCGGCTCGGCGCGGGCGGCATCATGCTGCCCAATCATTCCCCGCTGGTGATCGCCGAGCAGTTCGGCACGCTGGAAACCCTGCATCCGGGCCGCATCGACCTCGGCCTGGGCCGCGCGCCCGGCAGCGATCAGAAGACCATGTACGCCCTGCGCCGCGATCCGGCCTCGGCCGATTCCTTCCCTCAGGACGTGCTCGAACTCCAGGGTTTCCTCAACGGGAATACCCGCGTGCCCGGCGTCGACGCCGTCCCGCGCGCGGAAAACGGTGTCCCCCTCTACATCCTGGGATCCTCGCTGTTCGGCGCCCAGCTCGCCGCGCACCTGGGGCTCCCCTACGCCTTCGCCTCCCACTTCGCCCCCGACGCCCTGCATCGGGCCGTGGACGTCTACCGCGAAACCTTCCAGCCCTCCGAACAATTGGCCGAGCCCTACGTGATGGCCGGCATCAATGTCTTCGCCGCCGAGGACCGCGACGCGGCCGAGGCCCAGAAGACCATCGCCTACCGCTCGCGCGCCCGCGCCATGATCGCTCGCGGCCCCTCCACCCCGAACTACACCGACGCCGAGATCGACGCATTCCTGGCCTCCCCCAATGGAAGTCACCTCATGGCCATGACCAAGTACACCGCCGTGGGCACTCCCGCCGAGGTCGACGCCTACCTCGCCGATTTCGCCGCCTCCATCCGGGCCGACGAGCTCATCACCGCCCACTACGCCACCGAGATCGACGACCGCATCCGCTCGGTCGAGCTCACCGGCCGCACCCTCGGCGCCACCCACGAGCCGGTCGCCGGCTGACCGCACGCCGCGAGCTGCCGGCCGCTCAGGCCAGCAGCTCGCGAACCAGCACGCCGCACCACCACTGCTCGACCCGATCCGCGGACCAGCCGCGCTCGACGGTCAGCGTCAGATACACATCGATATTGCACAGCGCGGCATAGATGTCGACCGCCGACGGCACATCCAGCCCCTCGCGCAGCGTGCCCTCCGGCCAGGACGAGAACACCTGCACGCGGGTCCGATCACCGGCGGCCCGGCCATCCCGATAGGCCTGCGCCAGTTCGGGTTCGGTACGCCCCGCCTCCCGCACCAGCACGATCACATCCCCGGCCCGCTCGAACAGCCGCCGGTCGTATCCCGCGATCGCGCCCAATTGCCGCGCCGGATCACCCGCATCCGCCTCGAGCCCGGCGATCATCCGGGCCGCATCCGCCGACAGATCGGCCGCATCCACCAGCGCCTTGGTCAACCCCGACTTGTTCCCGTAGGCCGCGTACACGGTGGGCGCCGAAACCCCGGCCTCCCGCGCCACATCACGCACGGTCGTGGCCGCCCACCCATTGGCCACGAACAGCTTGCGCGCCGCCTCGGCGATCTCCGCACTCGTCTGCCTCGCCTGCGCCGCCCGGCGCAACGAGTCGTACCGGCGCCGCTCCGGCTCCGAATCCATCTCTTCCCCATTTCGTTTTTCGGTGCTTAGATTGAATAGATGATACAGAAAGTCGCGAGCAGGGACGCCCTCTCTCACACCCGGATAGGCGGCGCGTCCGCCATCGGCTTCGCGCTCGTCATCCTCGGCGTCAACCTGGCCCTGCTACCCATCCGTCCACCCACAACCGGCGCTGCCATCGACCAGGTCGCTGCGTTCTACACCGATCACGGCGACTCCGCCGGCGCGATCATGGCCGTCATTCCCCTCGGCTGGGTCCTGTCCACCGTCTTCGCCGCCAGCGGCGTCGCGGCACTCTGGTCCACCGAACGCCGCGCCGTATCCGCCTGGGCCCTGGTAGGTTTCGCCGGAGTACTGCTCCAGAACGGGGCCTTCGCCATGGTGGTGGCACTCCGCTTCGCCCTCGCCGCAACCCCCGACCACTCCACCCCCGCCATCGCCGGCCTGTGGACCCTCCACGATGCGATCTTCCTGCTGAACGGCACATTCCTGGCGCTGGCCCTCCTCGGCTTCTCCCTGGCCGGACGCCACGCCGATCTGCTCCGCCCCTGGCACTACACCCTCGGATTGGTCGCCGCCGCAGGCCAATTCCTCTCCGCCCTCCTGACCCCGGCCATGCTCGACCAGGGCGGCCCCCTCACCCTGATCGGCCTCGTCACCTGGCTGATGTGGGTCCTCTGGCTGATCGCCTACGGCCTCGCCCTGTTCCGCCTGCCCACCGCCGCCGGCCAGGCTCAGACCAGGTAGTACACCAGCTGCGGAGCGGCTTCGACCGGGTGCTGGGCGTCGATGCCCTGGTTGATGGGGCGGAATTGCCAACCGCTCACACGGTCGAGGGCGCCGAGCACCAGGCCGCTGTTCGGGAGGCCGCTGAGTTGGCTGCGGGCGATCTCGGTGTTCGAGGTCTGGTCCACGACGCGGCAGTAGGCGTTCGCGATCTCGGCGAAAGATTGGCCGGTGTAGCAGGTGACGAGGAAGAGGACGGTGGTGACCGAGGAGGACAGGCGGGTGAGGTCGACGGAGATGACCTCGTTGTCGCCGCGGCCCTCGCCGGTGATGCTGTCGCCGTGATGACGGACCGCGCCGTCGGCCGAGTTGAGTTGTTCGTGGTAGACGACATCGACGAGGCGGTCGGCGCTGAAGAGGAAGGCGGCGATATTGAGGTCGATATCGGGCGCGTGCCCCAGGGAGGGGTCCCAGCCGAGGCCAACCGTGATGTATTCGGGGCTCGCGCCGCGATCGTCGCGGAACGCGTTGGACACCACGTGATTTCCTTCCGCCAGAGCTGTACCCGTAAAGATGCCGTATGGATCGGGCCGGCGCAAACCGCCTCGCGGGCGGACCGGCAGGTTTGTGCGATTGGCCGAAGATGCTTCGGATGATCTGCCCGGATCGGACACGGATCCGTTGGATCGAATAGTGAACCAGTGGTTCAAAGAATATTCTTCAGCGCTATGGCGATCTACCCGCATAATCTTCATACTTCACACCATCACCCGGCATGACCTGCCGGTTCAGTCGAGATGACTCCGAGGAGTGTGAAATGAAGGTCGGAATCCCCCGCGAGGTCAAAAACCACGAGTACCGGGTTGCCTGCACCCCCGCCGGTGTGCGCGAACTGGTCTCGCGCGGGCACGAGGTGTACATCGAAACCGGCGCGGGCGCCGGGTCCACCTTCGAGGACGACGCCTACCGCTACGCCGGGGCGCGGGTGCTGGACACCGCCGATGAGGTGTGGGGCATCGCGGATCTGGTGCTCAAGGTGAAAGAGCCGGTGGCCGAGGAGTATTCGCGCATGCGCGCGGGCCAGACACTGTTCACCTATCTGCATCTGGCCGCGTCCAAGGAATGCACCGACGCGCTGCTGGCCGCCGGCATCACCTCCATCGCCTACGAGACGGTCACCGGCCGCGACGGCTCGCTGCCGCTGCTGGCGCCGATGAGCGAGGTCGCCGGACGGCTTGCGCCGCAGGCCGGTTCGTACCATCTGATGCGCAGCGGCGGCGGCCGCGGCGTGCTCATGGGCGGCGTGCCGGGCGTGCGGCCGGCGAATGTGGTCGTGATCGGCGCGGGCGTGTCCGGCCGCAATGCCATTGCCGTGGCGCACGGTATGCACGCCGCGGTCACGGTGCTGGATCTGAATATCGCCCGTCTGCGCGAGATCGACGATCTGTACCACGGCCAGGTGCGCACCGTCATGTCCAACCGCCACGAGGTGGAGACCCTGGTCCGCGAGGCCGATCTGGTCATCGGCGCGGTGCTGGTGCCGGGCGCCAAGGCCCCCACCCTGGTGTCGAACGAGCTGGTGGCGCAGATGAAGCCGGGTTCGGTGCTGGTGGACATCGCCATCGATCAGGGCGGCTGCTTCGCCGATTCGCGCCCGACCACGCACGAGAACCCGACCTACCGGGTGCACGATTCGATCTTCTACTGCGTGGCGAACATGCCCGGCGCGGTGCCGCACACCTCGACCGTGGCGCTCACCAATGCCACCCTCCCCTACGCCATCGCCCTGGCCGAGCAGGGCTGGCAGCGCGCCACGGCCGCCGATGCGGGCCTGGCCGCGGGCCTGAGCACCCATGACGGCGTGCTGCTGTCCGAATCCGTCGCCGCCGCACACGGTTACACCGCGCAGAGCCTGGTGGCCTGAGCATTCGATCCGGCGGGCGCGGTCAGGACAGTGACTGCCGCCCGCCGGGTCGCACGTGCTCGAAGATGAGAATGGTCTCCGTCGAGGCCACCGCCGGGTGCGCGCTGAGGTGCTCCAGCACGAAGCCGCGCAGCTGCGTGGAGTCGGCCGTGGCCACGTGGATGAGGTAATCATCCGCTCCCGCAATGAAATACACGTTCTCGACCTCGGGCAGCGCCGCCATCTGCTCGCCGAAGGCGGCCAGATTGTGGCGCGCCTCGGCGGTCACGCGCACCGCGATCATGGCCTGCAGCGCACGGCCCAGCGCGGCCGGGTCGATATCGGCGTGGAACCCGCGGATCACGCCGCGCTCGATGAGGCCGCGCACCCGCCCCAGGCAGGTGGACGGCGCGATGCCCGCGACGGCCGCGAGCGCATTGTTGGTGATGCGCCCGTCGCGCGAGAGTTCGGCCACCAGCACCCGGTCGATGTCATCGATCGGGGCCGGTGGCCGCGGGGGTTCCGTCGGCCGCCCGGGCGTCGAAGGTGATTTCCTCACCCTGGAACTGTATCGAACGAAATTCACCCGATCGGGCGATCGGCCGAGCTGATCTTCAGCCCGGCGGATCGCTATTTCAGCGACTTGCGGGCACCAGCGATCCGGCGGAGCCGATTTCGAGGGCGTCGAATGCCGCGATGTTCTCGGCGACCCACTGCCGGAACGGTCTGGCCGGTGTTCCGGTGACCCGTTCCACGGTGTCGCGCACCCGCACCAGTTCGTCGGTGATATCGCCGCCGGTCACGTCGAGCACCGCATCGGCGGCGGCGCCGAAGACCGCGACCATGAACGCGCGCGCCTGCTCCCGGGTGATCTCGGCGAACGGGATCTCACGATCCAGCGCCGCGGCGAGGGTCGCGACCTGCTGCCGGGCCGTCACTCGTTCCGGGCCGGTCAGGGCGTAGATCCGGCCGACGTGGCCCGGTTCGGTGAGCGCCACCCGCGCCACCGCCGCGATATCGGCCGGGTGGATGGTGGGCAGCCCGATATCGGCGTAGGGCGCGCGGACCGCTTCGCCCGCGCGAATCGTCTCCGCCCACATCAGGCTATTGGCGGCGAACTGCGTCGGCCGCAGGATCGTCCAGTCCATGCCGCTGTGCTGCAGCAGCCGCTCGACCTCGGCGTTCTCGATGGCGGGACCCAGTCGCGGGTGGGTTTCGACGGTTATCGAGGACACCAGCACCACATGCCGCACGCCCGCCCGGCGTGCGGCGGCGAGGATCTCGGCATCGGGGCCGAGCCGCGGCAGCAGGAACATCGATCGCACGCCCGCGAAGGCCGGTTCGAGCGAGGCCAGGTCCTCGAAGTCGGCCTCGACCACCTCGACGCCCTCGGGGAAGGCGCCGCGGGCGGCATTGCGGGTGAGGGCGCGCAGCGGGCCCGCGCCCTGCTCGCGCAGTTGCCGCAGCAGGGCGGCGCCGATATTTCCGGTCGATCCGGTGACAAGAATCATGAACAGGCTCTTTTCATGCGTAGTGACCGATCCGCAACGACGCTAAATCCTCAATTCGTGTTGAGGTCAAGGGCTCTCGGGGCGGATGGCGACGGGACGCGCTGCACCGGCAGCCATCACTCTGCGAATTGCATACCGCGGGAGCGGCCTTCGACTTTCGGCCACACTCGCGAGGGCGGGCCCGTCAGTATTTTCTCCCCCGCGAAGCGGAAAATAGCTGAACTGTTGCCCTGGTACGGTCGAGGAGACGGAATTGTGCGACGGATCGAAGGTTGAGGGTTAGAAGCTGGTGTCTGCCGAGACTCTCGCGGTCCGTCGCGCCCGGCGGCCGCGGATTCGCAAGCCGCGGGTATGCACCCTGCCGCAGCTGCTGGAGACGGCGGTGGGCCTCGACCCCGGGGCGTGCGCGATCCGGTTCGCCGGGCAGTCGCTGACCTATGCCGACCTCGATGCGCGGTCCTCGCGGCTGGCGCGGGTGCTGATCGGGCGGGGGCTGGGTCCGGGCGATGCGGTGGTGCTGGCGCTGCCTCGATCCATCGATTCGGTGGTCGCGGTGTTGGCGGTGGCCAAGACGGGGGCGGCGTTCGTCCCGGTGGATCCGCGCTACCCGCGCGAGCGGGTGGCGCACATGATCGGCGATTGCGGGGCCACGTTCGGTGTGACGGTATCGGCCTGCCGCGGCGAACTGGATGCGGCCGTGCGGTGGCTCGAACTCGATTCACCCGCATGCGCCGATGAGCTCGCGCGCGTCTCGGCGGAACCGGTGCACTCCGGCGAACGCGTGCGACGGCTGCACGGCGAGGACCTCGCCTATCTGATCTATACATCCGGGTCGACCGGCAGGCCGAAGGGCGTGGCCGTGACGCACGCCGGCCTGGCCGGATTGTGCGCCGAGCAGGTGCGGCGGTTCCGGACCACCGCGGCGGCGCGGACCTTGCATTTCGCCTCGCCGAGCTTCGACGCGTCCATTCTGGAGCTGCTGCTGGCGGTCGGCGCCGGAGCGACCATGGTCGTGGTCCCGCCCGATGTCTATGGCGGCGACGAACTGGCCGAGCTGCTGCGCGACGAGCGCGTGACCCACGCGTTCATCACCCCGGCGGCACTGGCGGGGCTCGAGAATACGAATCTGCCGGACTTGCGCACGGTGATCGTCGGCGGCGAGGCGTGCCCGGCGGACCTGATGGAGCGCTGGGCGCACGGGCGGGCGTTCTTCAATCTCTACGGCCCGACCGAGACGACGGTGGCGGCCACGATCAGCGACGCGCTGCTGCCCGGCGATACGATCACCATCGGCGGGCCGGTCGCGGGGATGACGGCGCTGGTGCTCGATGCGCGCCTGGCGCCGGTGCCCGATCGGGTGGCGGGCGAATTGTATTTGGCGGGGCCGGGATTGGCGCGCGGCTATCACGGCCGGGCCGGGCTGACGGCGGCGCGGTTCATCGCGCATCCCGATGGCAGCGGTGAACGGCTGTACCGCACAGGCGATCTGGTGTGCTGGGTGGCCGGCGAGGACGGCGTCGCGCGATTGCGGTATCTCGGCCGCACCGATGCGCAGCTCAAGATTCGCGGGTTCCGGGTGGAGCCGGGCGAGATCGATGCCGCCCTCATGAGCTCTCCGGCGGCGGCCTTCGCCACCACCGTGGTGCGGCGGCTGCCCAGTGGCGTGGATGCCCTGGTGTCGTATGTGGTTCCGGCGCCGGGATCGTCGTTCGATGCCGAGGCGCTGCGGGACTGCGTCCGTCGGCAGTTGCCCCGGCATGCGGTGCCCGCCGCCATCGTGGCGATCGACAGCATTCCGCTCACGCCGGTCGGCAAGCTCGATTGCGCGGCCCTGCCGGAGCCCGTGTTCACCGCGCGGGCCTATCGGGAGCCGGTGACGCCGGCCGCGCGCACCGTGGCCGAGGTGTTCGCCGATCTGCTCGGCACGCCGCGGGTGAGCGCGGACGACGATTTCTTCGAGCTGGGCGGTAATTCGCTGCTCGCGACGCGGGCGGCGGGGCGATTGCGGGCCGTGCTGGGGATCCGGGTCCCGGCACGAACCGTGTTCGAGCATCCCACCGTGACGGCATTGGCGGCGGCCCTGGACGCGCTCGCCACCACACCCGCGCGGCATGTGCCATTGACCGCCCGCGAGCGCGGCGAGCACATCCCGCTGTCGCCGGCACAGCAGCGAATGTGGTTCCTGGCCCGGCTGGATCCGGCGTCGCCCGCGCACAATATCCCGGTGGCACTGCGCCTTTCGGGCAGTGTGCGTATCGATGCACTCACTGCCGCCCTGCGTGATGTGCTGGAACGACATGAAGTGCTGCGCACGATCTATCCGGAGCACGAGGGCGACGGCTACCAATACATCCTGCCCGCCGAGCAGGTAACGCTGGATCTGACGCCCACCACGACCACCGAAACCGCCTTGCGCCGGGAACTCACCGAATTCATGGGCGCGGGATTCGATGTGACGGCGGATGTGCCGTTGCGCGCCCGGATATTCCGGCTCACGGACACCGAATTCGTCCTGGCGCTGGTGATCCATCACATTGCCGCGGACGGCTCCTCGCTGGCGCCGCTGACGCGCGACCTGATGGTGGCATACGGTGCACGCACGCAGGGCATGCCACCCGCGTGGACGCCATTGCCGGTGCAGTATGCCGATTTCGCGATCTGGCAGCACGAGGCGCTCGGTGCGGCAACGGATCCGGATTCGCTGCTGAGCGAGCAGCTGCGGTATTGGCGCGAGACCCTCGCGGGCCTGCCGGCCGTGCTCGACCTGCCCGCCGACCGCCCGCGCCCGCCGGTGGCGAGCAATCGCGGTGCGGCCCGGGCCTTCCAGCTGGATCCGGAACTGCATCGCGCGCTCGAACAGTTCGCGCGCGATCGCGACGCCACCCTGTTCATGGTCGTACACGCCGCCCTCGCGCTGCTGCTGGCCCGGCTGTCGGGCACCGCGGACATCGCGGTGGGCACGCCGGTGGCCGGGCGCGGTGAGCAGGAACTCGACGATCTCGTCGGCATGTTCGTCAATACCCTCGCATTGCGCACCCGCACGGATGGTTCCGAGGGTTTCGCGCAATTGGTCGACCGGGTGCGGGAGACCGATCTGAGCGCCTTCAGCCATGCCGACATTCCGTTCGAGCGGCTCGTCGCCGAGCTCGACCCGCCACGCAGCCAGGCGCATCACCCGCTGTTCCAGGTGGCGTTGTCGTTCCAGAACTTCCCCGGCCAGGCCCTGCGATTGCCGGACCTCACCATCGCGCCGATCGACCTCGGCGATGAGGTCTCCCCCGTCGATCTGCAATTGACCGTTGTGCCGCAGCAGGATTCCGGGGACCCGGCGGGACTGTTCTGCGCCTGGCGTTACGCCCGGGACCTGTTCGACCCCGCGACGGTTGATGACCTCGGCCGGCGGCTGACCATTCTGCTGCGGGCGGCCGTGGCGGACCCGCAGCGGCCGACCGGCGATCTGCCCATCCTGGACGAGCCGGAGCGCACCGCACAGCTGACCGCGGCGACCGGGCCGCGCCTGCCCCTGCCGCACCGGTTGCTGCTCGACGGATTCACCGCGCAGGCCCGCCGCTCCCCCGACTCGCCGGCGGTGAGCGGCGAGGGTGGATCACTGACCTATGGTGAGCTGGCCGGCCGCGTGAATCGGCTGGCGCGCAAGCTGATCGGCATGGGTGTGGGTCCCGGGGTGACCGTGGGCCTCGCCATGGACCCCGCGCCGGACCTGGTCGTCGGCATGTACGCGATCGTGCGGGCCGGTGGGGCCTTCGTGCCGATCGATCCCGGTCAGCCCGCGGCCCGCATCGCCGACATCCTGGATGCCGCGAATCCGATCTGTGTCCTGACGGCCGGGGTGGGCGTCGATATCCGGGACAGGCCGGTACTCGATGTGGGCGATCCGGCGAATTCCGGTGCGCTGTCCGCATTCTCGGACGCGCCACTGACCGACGCCGACCGCTTGCGGCCACTGCGTGAGCAGGACCTGGCGTATGTCCTCTTCACATCCGGGTCGACCGGACGCCCCAAGGGCGTGGGTGTTCCGCACGCGGCGATCGTCAACCAGATCTCCTTCCTCACCGCGGAATACCGGCTGGCCACGACCGACACCCTCCTCCAGTCGGTCCCCGCTACCTTCGATGCGTCGCTGATCGGCTATGCCGCGCCGCTCAGCGTCGGCGCGCACGTGGTGATCGCCACCGCGGAGGAACGCACCGATCCCGCACAGCTGGCCCGGCTGATCGCACAGCACCGGGTGACGATGACGGCCTCGGTGCCGTCCTTGTTGGCAGCCCTGCTGGATTCGGCTCCGCCGCAGTCCTTGTCGTCGCTGCGTGCGGTGTGGGTCGGAGGCGAACCGCTGCCCGTCGCGACCATCGACCGGTTCACCGCCGCGGGCGCCGCCCGGCTGCACAACCTCTACGGGCCGACGGAAGCGACGGTTTCCATTACCGGCGCCGATGTGACCGGCTGCGGCGCCGGACCGGTGCCGATCGGTCGCCCACACGGGAACTGCCTGGCCTACATCCTCGACGCACGCCTGCATCCCGTTCCAGCGGGCACCCCCGGTGAGCTGTATCTGGCCGGGCCCCAGCTGGCCCGCGGCTATCTCGGCCAACCCGGTCGCACCGCGGAACGGTTCGTCGCCGATCCTTACGGTCGTGCGGGGACGCGGATGTATCGCACCGGTGATCTGGTGCGCCGCAACCGAACCGGCGATCTGGAATACCTCGGCCGCACCGACGCTCAGGTGAAGCTGCGCGGGCAGCGCATCGAACCGGGCGAGATCGAGGCCGCTCTGCGCGCGCATCCGACGGTCGCCTGCGCGGCGGTCACGGTGCGCCGCGAACAGCTGATCGGCTATGTGAGCGCCGCACCGGCCGCCACGGTGAACACCGCCGACGTGCTGGCCGCACTGCGAGAAATGCTGCCGGGCTACATGATTCCGGCGCACCTCATGGTCCTGGACGAATTCCCGCTCGGCACCACCGGCAAGCTCGACCGCTCCGCCCTGCCCGATCCGCAGGTGCCGGTGCGCGAGTACCGCGCTCCCGGCACCGCCGACGAGCAGATGGTCGCGGAGGTCTTCGCGACCGTGCTCGGCGTCGACCGGGTCGGCCGGGACGATGACTTCTTCGCCCTCGGCGGTACGTCGCTCTCCGCGGTCCGGGTGCGGGCGGCGTTGGCCGAGCGCCTCGGCGTTCCGGTCCCGTTGCGGCATTTGTTCACTCATCCGCAGGTCGGCGAGCTTGCCATCGTCGTGCGCGGTGGTGATCTCGCCCCGCGTTCCGGTACTACGGCCGTCGCCGATCCGCTGGCCGATACCGTGCTGGACGCGGCGATCACCGGTGCCGGCCGCGCTCCCGTAGGACCCGGCGCGCCCGAGGCCATCCTGCTCACCGGCGCGACAGGATTCCTGGGCGCCTTCCTCCTGCGCGAACTGCTCGACCGGACCCGGGCCACGATCTACTGCCTCGTGCGGGCTCCCGAGAACCCTGAGATCTCAGGAAGTTCCCGCGAGGACGCCGGTTCCGCCGCCCGCGCCCGGATCCTGGCAGCTGCAGCGCGATACCGGATCTCCTTGGCGGACATGGAATCCCGCATCATCGCCGTCCCGGGCGACCTCGCACAGCCGCGACTCGGCCTGACCGAGTTCCGATTCGCCGAACTCGGCGAGCGCATCGACGCGATCTACCACAATGGCGCGCTGGTCAACCATCTCGAACCTTACGAGCGCATGCGCGCGGCGAATGTCGCAGGCACCACCGAGATTCTGCGATTGGCCGCCACGCCCCGGCTCAAACCGGTCCACTATGTATCGACCAGCTCCGCCCCGCACACCACCGACCTGCCGATGGGGCTACCCGGCTATGTCCTCACGAAATGGGTTGCCGAGCAGCTCGTCCGCGCGGGCGCGCGCCGCGGTATACCCGCCTCGATCTATCGCCCCGGCTTGATCACCGGCGATTCGCGCACCGGGGCAGCCGGAACCGAGGACGCCTGGTGGACGATGCTGCGATCCATGCTCGTCATCGGCACCGCGCCCGACCTCACCGGCGCCGAAATCGCCATGCTGCCGGTCGATCACGTCGCGGCGGCCATCGTGCGCTCCGCAATGGAGCAGGAGCACACCGGATCGGTGGACCTGGCGCCGGAAACCGCGTTGCCGCTGCGAGCGATCGCGGATGAAGTCCGGCGACGCGGCTATCGATTGGACCTGGTCCAACCCGAGAACTTCCCCGCAGCGCTGACGGCGGTCGCCGAAGAGCGCCTCGCCGCCGGAGACGAATCACTCTCGCGCGCAGCGGCCTTGAGCACCAACTACGCCGGACAGCCCACCTCGGGCGACGCCGAGAACACCACCGGCGAACCGGTCCGAGACCACCCGGTCGCCCATGTTCCCGGCGTCGACACCGCGGTGCTCACCCGCTATTTCGACTTCTTCATCGAGACGGGATTCTTTCCGCCAGCTCCTCGCGCGTAGTCGCCAGAGGCGATGTCCCGCCGGACGGCCCGAGCAGTGCCCGGGCCTTCCGCGCGGTTAGGGCGAAACCGGCGCTTTCTCCTTCTGGGCCTGCGGTTCGTAGGTCTCCCAGAACGTGGCGCCGGGAATGCTCAATGCCACGGGATCGAAGACCGGATCCTTGCCCGCCTGCTGCTGGCGTTCGTAGTCCCGCAGCGCCTTGTAGGCCGGTTGTTGCAGGATGATGATGCCGATGATGTTGAGCCAGGCCATCAGTCCGACACCGATATCGCCGAGGGTCCACGCGTCGGTCGCGGTCGACACCGCGCCCGCCGCGACCGAGACCAGGATGAGCGCTTGCAACAGCAGGGTGGAGTTCGAGCCGATGGTGCCGCGAATGAACGGAACCGGGATGGACGCGGCCTTGCCGAGCAGGAATCGCAGGTTGGTTTCGGCCATGTAGTAGTAGGCGATGATCGTGGTCAGGCAGAAGAACGCCAGCGATATCGCGATGAAGGTGGATCCGGCGCCGCTCCACATGGTGTCGAAGCCGACCTGCGCGTAGGCGGGGCCGACCGCGGCGTTCGAGGGCAGCGCGCCGCCCTCGGCGATCACCGCGCCGTTCGCGGATTCACCCTCGAACACGCGGTAGGCGCCGGTCGACAGGATGAGGAATCCGGTTGCGGTGCAGATGAACAGCGTGTCGACGTAGACCGCGAAGGCCTGCACCAGACCCTGTTTGGCCGGATGCGACACCTCGGCCGCGGCGGCGGAGTGCGGGCCGGTGCCCTGGCCGGCCTCGTTGGAGTACACCCCGCGCTTGACGCCCCACATGACCGCGGATCCGATGATCGCGCCGAAGGCGGAGTCGATGCCGAAGGCACTGGCGAAGATCAGGCGCAGCACCCCGGGCAGCTCGCCGATATTGACGATCACGACCACCAGCGCCAACGCGATGTAGACGATGGCCATGAACGGCACCACGACCGCGGCGAAGGCCGCGATGCGCTTGACGCCGCCGATGATCACGAACGCCAGCACGATGACGGTGCCGACCGCCACCACCCATTCACCGACGCCCCAGGCCTGATGCATGGCCGAGGCCATCGAGTTGGACTGCACGCTGGGCATGAGCAGACCGCAGGCCAGCACGGTCACGGCCGCGAAGATGAAGCCGTAGACCTTGAATGCCGAACCGGCGCGGGTATGCGCCATCGCCTTGCTGAAGTAGTAGGCGGGCCCGCCGCGATATTCGCCGGTGAGCGGATCGCGCGCCTTGTAGATCTGGCCCAGGGTGCATTCGACGAACGAGGTCGACGCGCCCAGGAACGCCACCGCCCACATCCAGAACAGCGCACCCGGCCCGCCGAACGCGATGGCGGTGGCGACGCCGGCGATATTGCCGGTGCCGACGCGGCCGGACAGCGACATGGCCAGCGCCTGGAACGAGGACACACCCGACGACGACTTCTCGCCCTGCAACATCAGCCGGATCATCTCCGGGATTTGACGGATCTGCACGAACCGGGAGCGCACCGAGAAGTAGACACCCGCCGCGAGGCACAGGTAGATCAGGCCCTTGCTCCAGATATACCCGTTCAGGGTGTCCAGAAATTCAGTCAAAACACGTGCTCCCTCGAGGTGACGACAACCGCCCGAGATCCTCGCATACCCGGCAACACCGCCAGTTACCGATCGGTCACATCGATGTAAGGCGCCTGCATCGGGCCGGGACGGCCGGGAATCTCGAGGCGACTGCATCGACCGTCGCGTTGTGTGCGCGTGTCGGCAATCGTGGCGCTACGCTTCCGAGGCAAGTCAGCCAACCTAAGGACGAACTTCATGCGCTCGATGCAGCGTACGGGTTTGTGCACCGCCGTCGCGCTATTGTTCCTGGTCACCACCGCTTGTGCCATCGGCAACCGCGCCGATACCGCCGGGCCGCCGCGGCCGGCGCATCCGACGCCGGTACCGGCGGCGGACTACACCTTTCCCACCGAGTGGGCGGGCGACTTCACCTTCCGCTGGAGCGCCGCCGACCCCATTGATCAGGCAACCCCGGAGGCCGTGTTCGTCCGGGCCTTCGCGGAGGCCAAGCGGTTGTCGATGGCGGTGGGCTCCGACTTGTCCTATCCCGGATACGCCCGCGCCGTCGCACCGGTCGATTGGCTCCGGGTTCCCGAGGGCGGTGAATACCCGCCCGGCGCCACCCGCGGTGACTGGGTACTGCGTTGGGCCGGAACTTTCCACGCCCGGATTCTGCGGATCGATACCGGACCCGAGAGCTTCACCGCGGCCTACTGCCTCGATTTCGACGGCGTCGCGGTGTCCGGAGACGGCGGCGCCACCTATCGCTGGGTCCGGACCGGTTTCGGCGGCGCGCCGCCCACCGGCTGGCCGATCTGGCTGACGGCGCGCATCGACCCCGCCACCGCGCAGCCGTCCTCCCCCTCGACGTCGACCACGGCCCGCACCGACCGAGCACCCAACTACAACGCCTTCGAGGGCTGGCAGGTCACCACCGCCTGGGGCCCCTCACCGCGCACGCCGGACGAGGCCGCCCTAGCGCAGAACTGCACCACGTGGGCCCGCGACAACCAGCGGGTCGATGTCCTCGGCACGAGACAGGATGGCGCACCGGCGAATCCGCCCCCGGCGCCCGAACCGCCCTTCCCCGGCTGGCCCGCCCAGGATCTGTGACGCTGCGTCCGCTCACTCCCAGCGGAACCCGCGGGTCGCGATGGCCGTCGGGCCCGCCAGAATCCCGAGCAGCAGCCGCACCCTATTGCTGATGCTGCCGTTCGCCTCGGAATCCGAGGGCTGGACCGACCCCGTCACCGCCCTGTTCACCGCTACCTCCGCGGTATGCGTGACGGGTCTGTTCGTGGTTTCGCAAAAGAGGCATTCGTCAACGGCTGTTCGACTTGCTCTTGGGCCGTTTTTTACGGCATCTTTATGTAGGCGTGCCGGGAAGTCTGGTCGGCGATACGCGGTCCGAAAGCCTCGGACCGTGACCCGACGAAACCGGAGTCGGCGTGACGGATATGCGCTCCACCTCGACGTCTTTCCTCTCGGCGACAACCCGCCGAGTCGTATTCTGCACGTGTGCACGCTGCTCAAATCGCCGAGGAATACCCGGTGGTCGGTCTGGACACCACCGCCTTGGATGCGGCTCGGCTGCTCGCCGAACATCGGCTGCCCGGTCTGGTGGTCGTCGACGGCCAGGGCGAGCCACAGGCCATCCTGCCCGCCTCCCAGGTGGTGCGGTTCCTGGTCCCGACCTATGTGCAGGACGATCCGTCGCTGGCGGGGGTCCTCAACGAGGCCATGTCCGATCGGATCGCGGAGAAGCTGCGCGGCAAGAAGGTTCGCGATGTCATCCCCGAGAAGTTCAGCGAGATCCCGCCGGTCCGAGCCGACGACACCGTGCTCGAGGTCGCGGCGCTGATGGCCCGATCCCGCTCCCCGATCATCGCCGTCATGGACGACGGCGCTCTCGCGGGCGTGATCACCGCGTCCCGGCTGCTGGCCGCGATGTTGCGCTATTCCTGATCCCGCCCGGGATCCGGGACCGCCTCGGGGGCGGACCCCGATGACCGCCGTGGCGGTGGCGGTATTCACCGTGGCCTACATTCTCATTGCCAGCGAACGGGTTCCGAAGACCACCGCGGCGCTCGGCGGCGCCGCCATCGTGCTGGCACTGGGCGTCACCGACTCCGAACACGCCTTCTTCTCCCACGAGACCGGCATCGACTGGGATGTCATCTTCCTGCTGCTCGGCATGATGATCATCGTCGGGGTGCTGCGCCAGACCGGCGCGTTCGAGTACACGGCCATCTGGGCGGCCAAGCGCGCCAAGGGATCCGCGCTGCGCATCATGATCCTGCTGGTGCTCATCACGGCGGTCGCCTCGGCCTTCCTCGACAATGTCACCACCGTCCTGCTCATCGCCCCCGTGACGCTGCTGGTGTGCGATCGGCTGGCGATCAACCCGGTGCCCTTCCTCATCGCGGAGGTGCTGGCCTCGAATATCGGCGGCGCGGCCACGCTCATCGGCGATCCGCCCAACATCATCATCGGCAGCCGGGCCGGGTTGTCGTTCAACGACTTCCTGATCCACATGGCCCCGATCGTGGTGATCGAGCTGGCGGTGTTCACGCTGATTCTGCCGCGCCTGTTCCGCGGCTCGTTCACCGTCGACCCCGAACGCGTCGCCGACATCATGTCCCTCGACGAACGCGAAACCATTCGCGACGGCAGGCTGCTGGTGCAGTGCGCGGCGGTGCTGGCGGCGGTGTTCACCGGATTCATCGGGCATTCCGTGCTGCACGTCGAGCCGTCCGTGGTCGCCCTGCTCGGCGCCGGTGTGCTGGTCCTGATATCCCAACTCCCCCAACGCGATTACCTGTCCGCGGTGGAGTGGGAGACCCTGCTGTTCTTCGCGGGCCTGTTCATCATGGTGGGCGCCCTGGTGAAGACCGGCGTGATCGAACGCCTCGCCGAGCTGGCCACCGAGGCCACCGGCGGCGACGCCCTACTGGCCACCATGCTCATCCTGGTCGTCTCGGCCCTGCTGTCGGGCATCATCGACAACATCCCGTACGTGGCCACCATGAGCCCGATCGTGGCCGACCTCGTCGGCGGCCTCGACCATCCCCAGGCCGGCGCGCTGTGGTGGTCGCTGGCGCTCGGCGCCGACTTCGGCGGCAATCTCACCGCCATCGGCGCCAGCGCCAATGTGGTCATGCTCGGCATCGCCCGCCGCTCCGACCACCCGATCTCCTTCTGGGAGTTCACCCGCAAGGGCGTCGTCGTCACCGCGATCACCATCGCGATCGCGGCACCGTACCTGTGGCTGCGCTACTTCGCACTCGGCTGACCGATCTCCTCACCGAAGAGTTCGCGGCGGCGCTGTTCGGATTCGCCATGATTCTGTCCTTCTTCGGACCCCTCATGGCCCTCCCGCAGGCGATCATGGACTTGTCGCCGTACCGAGGGGGTAGCCATGCGCATTCTGATTTCCGGGGCCAGTGTCGCCGGGCCCGTCCTGGCGTACTGGCTCAACCGGTACGGATTCGCGGTCACCGTCGTCGAACGCGCTCCGGCGCAACGGAAGTCGGGCGGGCACGCGGTGGATCTGTTCCGTCCCGCCATGGAGATCGTGGACCGGATGGGGGTGGCCGAGGATATCCGCGCCAAGGCCACCGGGACGGAAGCGCTGGAGATCCACCGGCCCGGCGCGAATACGCTGCGGGTCGATCTGCGCAAGGTGTTCACCGCGGTGTCCGACAACCATGTCGAGATCATGCGGGACGATCTCAGCGAAATCCTCTACGGCACCAACTCTTCCGAGGTCGACTACATCTTCGGCGATTCGATCACCGCGATCGGCGACGACGGCGAGGTCACCTTCGAGCGCGGTCCGGCGCAGCGCTTCGATCTGATCGTCGGCGCCGACGGCCTGCACTCGAACGTGCGGGCCCTGGTCTTCGGCCCGGAGTCCCGGTACTCGACCTGGATCGGCGCTTACCTCGCGGTCATCTCCGTCCCCAATTATCTGGACCTGGACGGCGTGATGGCCGTGACCGTGGAGGTCGGGCGCGGCGCGGGCATCTACAGCGCCGCCCACATGGACGACGCGCGCGCCCTGTTCATGCTTCGTCCGCCGCAACCGCTCGACTATCACCATCGCGACACCGAGCGGCAGAAACAGTTGCTGCGCGACCATTTCCGCGGCATGGGCTGGGAAGTGCCGCGCCTGCTCGCCGAGCTGGACCGCACGCCGTCCTTCTACTTCGACTCCATTACGCAACTGCGTTTGGACACCTGGTCGCGCGGCCGGGTCACCCTGGTCGGCGACGCCGCCTACTGCCCGGGCGCGGCGGTCGGCGGCAGCACCAGCATGGCCGTGGTCGGGGCGTACATTCTCGCGGGCGAACTCGCCACCCACGCCGGTGACCATCGGGCCGCCTGCGCCGCCTACGAACGCCGGATGGGCGATTATGTGCGCCGCAGCCGCGGTTTCGCCGTCGCCGCCGCGAAGGTGATCGTCCCCGCTCGCCGTCTGGACCTGTGGGCCATGCTCAATGCGGTCCGCCTGATCAATCATGTCCCCGCACCGGTGAGCCGCGCCGCCGCCAAACTGAACAACAAGGGAGTGCGGCTGCACGAGTCGATCGTGGTGCCGGACTACCCCCTCCGCGACGTGTGACGCGCACCGACCGGCCCCGGGCGATCGGCGCGGTGAAAGCCCGAGTCGGTCACCACGATTCGACCAATGGCGCGTCGTGCTCCTGCCGCTGCCATTGCGCGGTGAGACGCGCGATGCGGGCCGGGGCGGCGATGCCGCGGATGGCTGCGATCTTGTCGTCACGCATTTCCAGGATCGTGACGCCCAGGATCCGATCGTCGATCGTGAAAAGCATGGCCGGGCAGCCGTTGACCACACCGGCATGGATGGAGGGCGTGCCGCCGGCGAGTCTGCGTTTGGCCGCAGACGGTTTCAGGCCGGCCCGCACCGCGGCGGCGATCTGCTCGGGGTTCAGGTACCGGATGAGCTTCTCGGCCGATCCCCCGGCGCCGTCGGAGACGCCGGTCGCATCGGCGGTCAGCAGCGCCACCAATTGTTCGGTGCGGCCGGAGGAGGCGGCGTCGATGAACGCCTCGACGATTCGGCGCGCGGAGGTCTGGTCGATGCCGATTCCATTGCGGGCGGCGGCGATCCGGCGGCGGGCGCGGTGAATGTGCTGCTGGCTCGCGGACTCGGTGATGCCGAGGATCTCGGCGATTTCGGCGTGGCTGTAGGAAAATGCCTCGTGCAGAACGTAAACGGCCCGTTGGACCGGCGACAGCCGCTCCATGAGGGTGAGCACCGCCAGGGTCACCGACTCGCGCTGCTCGACGGTGTCGGCGGGGCCCAGCATCGGGTCGCCGTCGAGCAGCGGTTCGGGCATCCAGGCGCCGACCGCGCGTTCGTGCCGTAGTTTCGCCGAACGGAGGCGGTCGAGCGCCAGATTCGTGACGATCTTGGTCAGCCAGGCCTCGGGGACCTCGATGTGGTCCCGGTCGGCGGCCTGCCACCGCAGGAAGGCATCCTGCACCGTGTCCTCGGCGTCGGCGGCCGATCCGAGCAGACGGTAGGCGAGACAGGCCAGCCGATTCCGGCTGGCCTCGAATCTCGCCACGGTGGCAGTGTCCATGACCACCAATCTATGCGGGCACCACGTCGACCGAATGCGCTGGGGTGGTTGCCAACCGGTGCCGGCGGCTCGGCATGCCGTAGGTCGGGCGGCTGATGGCCCAGGCGCTGGTCGCCACGATCGCCGCCTTGACCTGTGCCGCCGGTCGGCCGCACAGGGCCCCGGACTTCGCGTGCGCGTCACCGTCGACCAGCTGGAAGATCCCGTCCTTGCGCCCGAGGCTGATGTGGTTGCCGACATAGGCCAGCGCGGTCGCCTTGATCTTGCGGCCGGTCAGATCCCCGACGATCGCGGCCGCCGCCTGTGAGCCGGTGAATCCCGCTGAAGCACAGGACATCGGCAGGGGTTGTCCGTTCTCGCCGATGACGAAGACGCTGTCACCGGCCACGTACACATTCGGGTGCGAGATCGACCGCATCTGACGGTCGACGGTGATCTGCCCGTTGGCTTGCACCGCGAGTCCGCTGGCGGCGGCGATCGGGTGCACGGCGAAACCGGCCGCCCACACGGTCGCGTCCGAGGCGAAGACGGCGCCGTCGGCGGCGATCGCGCCCGTCTGCTCGACGCGCTCGATCGCGGTGTGCTCGTGCAGCGTGATGCCGAACCGGTCGAAGGCGCGCAGCAGGTGCCGGCGGGCCTTCGGGCCCAGCCAGCCGGCCAGCTCACCGCTGGTGGCGAGGCTCACCTCGAGTCCCGGGCGGGCTTCGGCGATTTCGGTGACGGCTTCGATGGCGGTCAGATTGCCGCCGACGACCAGCACCTTGCCGTTCTCGCCCAGCTCGTCCAGGCGTGCACGCAGCCGCAGCGCGGACGGCCGGCTCGCTACATGGAAGGCGTGCTCGGCGACGCCCGGAACACCGTGGTCGGCGACGGTGCTGCCGAGTGCGTAGAGCAGGGTGTCGTATTCGAGCTGGTCGATGCCCTCGCCGTCGACAATGGTGACGGTCCGCTGCTCGGCGTCGACAGCCGTCACCCGTGCCGTCCGCAGCCGAATGCCGGTGCCCGCGAACACTTCCGCCAGCGGCCGGTGCGGCAGCTCGTGTCCGGCGGCGAGCTGGTGCAGGCGCAGCCGCTCCACGAAATCGGCTTCGGCATTGACCACGGTGATGTCGACGTCGTCGGCGTGCAGGGTGCGGGCCAGGTATCCGGCGGTGAAGGCTCCGGCGTATCCGGCTCCGAGGACGACGATGCGGTGCTTCATGATTCGCTCCTGTCTGGTTCGCGTGCACTCTGAACGAGACAGGCCCCGAATTCCTGACAGCATCTTTCGGTGACGCGCGTCACCCTGCGAACGGGCGGGTCCCGGGTGGATACCCGCGCGGTCGGCGAAGGGGTCAGGCGCCCACGTCGCGACGGCGGAAGCCGGTCAGTCCCACCGCGATTCCCGCCGCGCCGAGGGCGAGCAGGATGAGCAGCGCCGTCGCGGTCACGCCCTCGAGCGGCGCGAGGGGTGTGTGCGCG
Source organism: Nocardia sp. NPDC127526 (assembly GCF_042672265.1). Classification (NCBI taxonomy): domain Bacteria; kingdom Bacillati; phylum Actinomycetota; class Actinomycetes; order Mycobacteriales; family Nocardiaceae; genus Nocardia; species Nocardia sp. NPDC127526. Next base: position 29,322 of record NZ_JBHXVO010000029.1, read on the forward strand.
AACGGGGAGGCGTCGTCGAACCAGTCGGGCAGGTCGAAGGAGTCGGTGAACAGGGTGGCGACCGCGCAGTAGGCGAAGACCGACCAGGCGACGGGCAGCGCGATCTTCGGTAGCCAGCCGAAGGCGATGGCGGCCGCGGCGGCAATGGTCCACACGCCGGGCAGGTAGGCGAGGGAGGCGGCGGCCAGCCGGGCCGGTTCGCCCGCATCGCCGGTCATGAGGCCGTGGGTCAGGCCCTGACCGAAGCCGCCCGCGACCAGCACCAGCGTGCTGCCGATCAGCGCCGCGCCCAGGTGACCGCCGAACCAGGCGTATCGGCTCACCGGTGCCGCGAGGATCGGTTCGGCGCGGCCGTCGGCCTCCTCGGCGCGGGCGCGCAGGACGGCGGTGATCGAGTACGCGGACACCAGCAGCGCCAGCATCGACAGCGACAGCGCGAGATAGGAGTTCACCGCATCCTCCGCGCCGCCGGGCAGGAAGGCGGCGAACTCCGGATTGTCGGCGAGATACTGCTCGATGCTGTCGGCGAAGGAGCCGTAGGCCGCGCCCAGCCCGAACACGCCGATCACCCAGCCCGCCAACGTCCCTCGCTGCAGCCGCCACGCCAATGCGGCCGGTGAGCGCAGCGCCCAGGTCGCGCGTGCCCGCCCGGTGGCGTACGGCAGCAGGCCCGCGCCGAAATCGCGGTGGGTCAGCAGCGCGAACGCCAGCGCGGTGAGGGCGATGGTCGCGACCACGAACAACAGCAGTGGCCACCAGCGATTCTCGACATAGGGATAGGTGCGCTGGCCCCAGCCCAGCGGGGATGCCCAGGACAGCGTGCCGTCGCCGACATCACCCACCGCGCGCAGCACATAAGCCGATGCGAGACACAACGCCACGGAACCGTAGACGCTGCGCGGATTCTCGAAGACCTGCGCGGCGACGGCGGTGAGGGCGGCGAAGGTCAGCCCGACTCCGGTGATCGCGGCCCCGAGCAGTATCGATCCGCCCACCGGCAGGCCGGTTCCGACGGCGACGGCGAAAACCGCCAGTCCGGCAATGAGATCCGCCATACCGGCGAGCGCCAGCGCGGCAATGGCCGGCGCGCGCCGACCGACCCGCGCGGAACGGATGAGCTCCATCCGCCCGGTCTCCTCATCGGTGCGGGTATGGCGGCCGACCATGAACATGCTCATGAGCGCGACCACGATCGCCACATAGCCGAACACCTCGAACAGCACTTCACCGCCGATGGTGTCCAGCAGGCGTTCCGGACCGCCCATGGCGACGGCGGCCGCATTGCCGCCCATGGTGCGGCGCAGCTGGGCGAGCTTCTCCGGGGTGTCGTAGAAGCGCTGGCTGCTCAGCGATTGCATGGCCAGCAATGCGGCGGCCCCGCACAGCCACGCCAGCAGCGGGAACCGCTCCCGCCGCAAGGCGAACCGCAGCAGCACCCCGGCTCCCGCGGCGTCACCGCGCAGTCCCGTCACGCCGATCGTCACGCGTGCTCACCCACCGGCTCGGCCTCGTCGCGATAGTGGCGCAGGAAGATGTCCTCCAACGTCGGCGGCGTGCTGACGAGATCGCGCACGCCCAGTGCGGCCACCGCCCGCAGGGCGTCGTCCAGATGCGCCGGGTCCACGTCGAATCGAGCGTGGGTACCGTCCACGATCAGATCGTGCACGCCGGGCACCTTCTCCAGCTCGGCGGGCGATCCGGTGGTCTCGACGCTGATGGTGGTGCGCGTCAGATGGCGCAGTTCGGTGAGCGTGCCGGTCTCGACGGTGCGGCCGTGGCGGATGATGCTCACCCGCTCGCACAGCGCCTCGACCTCGGCCAGGATGTGGCTCGACAGCAATACCGTGCAGCCCTGCCGCGTCAATTCCCGGACGCACTCGCGGAATCGGGCATCCATGATCGGATCCAGGCCCGCGGTCGGCTCGTCCAGCAGCAGCAGTTCCGTGGCTCCGGCCAGCGCCGCGACCAGGGCGACCTTCTGCCGATTGCCCTTGGAGTACGCGCGCGCCTTCTGGTGCGGATCGAGTTCGAACCGTTCCAGCAGCTCGTCTCGCCGCCGCCGATCGATCCCGCCGCGCAGCCGGCTCATCAGGTCTATCACCTCGCCACCGGTGATCCCCGGCCACAGCACCACCTCCCCCGGGACGTAGGCCAGCCGCTCGTGCAGGGCGACGGCATCGGCCCAGGGATCCGCGCCCAGCACCCGGACCGTTCCGGCGTCGGCCCGCAGCAGGCCCAGCAGAATCCGGATGGTCGTGGTCTTGCCCGACCCGTTCGGCCCCAGAAAACCGTGCACCTCACCCGGCGCTACAGTGAGATCCAATCCCTCCAGAGCCGTTGTGCGGCCGAACGTTTTCCTCAGCCCCGCGATTTCGATGACGGCAGCGCTGCCCATGGCGGTCCCTTCATGGTGACCTGTTACTCCCCGCCATCCATGCTGGTACCGCCCATCACCGGCGTCAAGGCGCGACTACAACCTCGCACCCCATCATTCGGCGACCGCCTTGGGCCGCTCGAACTGCCGCAGCAGCGGCTCCACCACACGCGCGGCAATGGGGCCGAGCACGGCCATCAGCAGCACATAGGTGGTGGCCAGCGCCGCGAACTCACTCGGCACCGCACCCGCGGCGACCGCCAATCCCGCGATGACAATGGAGAATTCGCCGTGCGCGACCAGGGCGGCCCCGGCTCGGGCGCGACCGTAGCGCGAGGCCCCGGCACGCCGGGCCGCCCACCAGCCGGTGAACAGCTTCGCGGCGGTGGTCACCACGGCCAGCACGATCGCCCAGCCCAGCACCGGCGGAATACTGCGCGGATCGGTGGTCAGGCCGAACAGCACGAAGAACAGGGCCGCGAACAGATCCCGCAGGGGTTCGAGCAGTTTGGTGGCATTGTGGGCCGTGGAATCGGAGATCGCGATGCCGAGCAGGAACGCGCCCACCGCCGCCGACACCTGCAGCGCGGAGGCGACACCCGCGACCAGCAGCGCCGCACCGAGCAGTTTGAGCAGGAAGATCTCGCGGTCGTCGCTGTCGACGATCATGGACACGTACTTGCCGTAGCGCAGCGCCACCACGAGCACCACCGTCACCGCGGCCAGCGCGATGCCGAGCGTCTTCAGCCCGGCCGCGAAACCGACTCCCGCCAGAATGGCGGTGAGCACCGGCAGGTAAGCCGCCATCACCAGATCCTCGAACACCAGGATCGACAGGATGGTCGGCGTCTCCCGGTTGCCCAGCCGGCCGAGATCGCCGAGCACCTTGGCCACGATGCCCGAGGACGAGATATAGGTGACGCCCGCCATGGCGACCGCTCCGGTCACGCCCCAGCCCAGCCACAGCGACACCAGCACCCCGGGTGTCGCGTTCAGCACGAGATCGACCACGCCGGCCTGCCAGGAACCGCGCAGACCCGTCACCAGTTCGCTTGCGCTGTACTCCAATCCGAGCAACAACAGCAGCAGCACCACACCGATTTCACTGGCCAGGTGAATGAACTCGTCGACATGCCCCAGCTCGACCAGTCCGCCCGTGCCGAACACCAATCCGCCGATCAGATACAACGGGATCGGCGACATCCCGATCCGCGCGGCGAGCTTTCCCAGCAAACCCAGACCAAAAAAGACCGCGCCCAGCTGAATCAGCGCGAGCGCGGTTTCGTGTGCCACCATCTACTTTTCAGCCATCCGTCAAAATTCTGGCGGCAGCCGTCAGGCTCTCCGCCGTACCGACAACAACCAACACATCCCCGGCCGTGAAGACGAAATCCGGGCCCGGCGAGGGGATCGCATGTCCCGCCCGCATCACGGCCACAATGGAAACCGTGGTGCGCGACCGCATCTGGGTGTCGCCCAGCTGCCGCCCGTCGTAGGGTGAGCGGCTCCGCACCGTGAACTGCCGGGTCTCGAGCTCTCCGTAATCCCGGTGCTCCTCGCGCAGCTGCGCCACCAATTGCGGTGCGCCCAGCAGATTCGCCAGTACCGTCGCCTCCTGCGCGGACAGCGGGATCTGGTCCGTCGCATCGGGATTGCCGGGTTTGCTCACGATCAGGTCGATCGTGCCGTCCTTGTGATCGATGATCCCGATCCGGCGACGGGCGCCCGACAGTGAGAATTCCTTGCGCACCCCGATGCCGGGCAGCTGTGTAACCTCGACGTTCACACAACCCACCCTAACCGGCGCCCCGGGGTCGTTGCCCGGCGAGCCGCGCCGGGACACCCCGAGCCACGCCGCCGCGCACAGCCGTTCGGCTATCGGCGCGCCGTCCGGAGAGAGAGGTACAGCATTGTCGAATACGCGGAATGCGTGAATGCCACGGGCGGCTCCTTTCGGGTCGATCCACGATGAAACGGACTCGTGGAGTCCCTTGCCGACCAGATTTCCCGGCCCACCTGGTGGGTAATGATTCCGTAAAGACGCCGGTCTGGCAAACCGGTCGCCCGTCTTAGAAGACGAATGTGACGAATCACGCTGGCATCCATCCGCTTCCGGCGCTTACTCGGGCCGGATCAGGCGGGCCTCATAGGCGTAGATCGCGGCCTGGGTCCGGTCGCGCAGGTGCAGTTTGTCGAGAATGCGGCCCACGTGGGTCTTGACCGTCTGCTCCGAAATGACCAGTTCACTGGCGATTTCGGCATTGGACAGGCCGCGGGCGATGAGAACCAGGACTTCGTTCTCGCGGGCGGTCAGCTCCTCCGATCGCTGGGCCAGCGGCGCGAATCGATCCGGGAATCGGGTGAATCGTTCGAGCAGGCGGCGGGTCACCGAAGGTGCGAGCATGGCATCGCCCCGGGCCACCGCCCGCACGGCGTCGCCGAGGGCATGTGCGGAGACGTCTTTCAGCAGGAAGCCGCTGGCGCCGGCGCGCAAGGCGGCGTAGACGTATTCGTCGAGGTCGAAAGTGGTGAGCATAATGATCCTCGGCGGGTACTCGGCCGCGGCGATACGCGCGGTGGCCTCCAGGCCGTCCAGGATGGGCATGCGGACATCCATGAGCACGATATCCGGCCGGGACCGCGCGATCTCGATGACGGCCTGCTCACCGTCGGCGGCCTGACCGACGACCTCGATACCGGGTTGGGCATTCAGCAGTACCGCCAGGCTCTCCCGGACCAATTGCTGATCGTCGGCGACGACAACTCGGATGGGCGTCATCGCGCCTCCCGCAACGGCAGCGTGACCGAGACCGCGAAGCGGCCGTCGCCGGTCGGTCCGGCTGCGCAGGTACCGCCGAAAGCCGCTGCGCGCTCGCGCATTCCGGTGAGGCCGTGGCCCCCGGGTTCGGCGGTGATCGCCGGGCCACCGAGCGGGTTGTCGACGTCGATCCGAATCAGACTGTCGTCCAGAACGATTCGCGCGCGCACGGGTGCGCCGGGCGCGTGCCGGACGGCATTGCTCAGCGCCTCCTGCGCGATTCGGTAGGCCGACAGGCCGATTCCGGGCGGAGCGGCCGAGAGATCACCCTCGATTTCCAGGTCGATGTGAGTTCCGGTGCCGCGCACCAGTTCCACCATGCCGCCGATATCGGCGAGAGCGGGTGGCGGAGCCGTGCCGGTGTCGGCGGAACGCAGCACGCCGAGGATGCGCCGCATATCCGCGAGCCCGGTCACGGCACTCTCGCGGATGGCGGCGAAGGTCTGCGGCGCGGATTCCGGATCGCGGAAGGGCGCGGCCTCGGCCTGCAGGGCGATCACCGACATGTGGTGCGCGACCACATCGTGGAGTTCGCGGGCAATGCGGGTTCGTTCCTCCAGCACCGCGTTTCGCTCGCGCTGGCGGGTCATGGCCCGTTGCTGGTCGCGCAGGCCGCGCCGGGCCACGGCCAGGCCGCGCACCGCGGCGCCGGCGATCAGGACCAGGCCGGTCAGGACGGTGAAATCGAGGAGGTCCGGCAGCCAGGATGGCGGGTGCAGCGCGACGGCCAGTCCCAGCCCGGCCGCGACGGTCGCGCCCCAGTAGGCCGCCGCATGCCGGGTCGGCACGGTCAGCGCGATCACGCCCAGCACCATCAGGTAGCTGTTGGCCATGGCGTCCACCCAGAGACCGCTGCCGGACCAGTACGACGCCAGTGACACCGCCATCGTCGAGCAAGCCCAGGCGATCACCGGGAGCCGCACCGCCAGCACCAAGGCGAGCGCTTGAGCCAGGGCCAGTCCGAGGGCGCGGCGGTCGGACAGGCCGGTGTCGGACATGAGCGTGTGCATGACGATGCCGAATACGGCCACTCCGAGTACCAGTGTGGCGGCGAAAACCGGTGCCCACCATGGCCGCGGGCCCGCCCGGGTCAGCCAGGTCATGAGATCACTATCGGCCACGGCGGACTCGGGCGTCGACACGATCGGCCGGATTTCCTCATCCTCTGGACGCTAGAAACCGCTGCCGGCGGCGGCATCCCGCTGCGGAGGGGTCTTCGAATATCACTCTCAGGTATGAGGACGCGGCACCGTGGGGTGAGGCGCGGGTGGCTCCGCGGTGCGATTTCGCGGTATCAGGGTGATTCCCGATGGCAGCGGGCGGGTTCGGCGCACATACTCGAATAGTCGATATCGACTATTCGAGCTCGCGGAGACGCATAATGCAGACCCAGACCGCTGTCCGTCCGGCCACCAGACCTGCCCGACCACCCGCCCGGCCCGCTACCGGCGCGCGAAACAGCCTGGTGGGCTTCGCGATTCTCGCGCTCGGGGCCGCGCAGCTACCGCCGCTGTTCCCGCCGTATCTGCCGGATGCGGTCGCTCCGATGTGGTACTTCCTCGCCGCACTCAGCGGTGGCCTGGCGGTGCTCGTGACGGCGTGGCGGGGCGTTCCGCGGCCGCTGGTGACGACGCTGGGCTGGGTGCTGATCATTGCGACCGTGCTGCAGGCGTTCGCCATTGGCGACGGGGCGGCGATGTTCGCGACCTGGCTTGTCGTACCGGCTGTTTCACGGCTCGCGGGACAGTTGCGGCCCGGACCGCGCAAGGCGCTCGTCGCGGCGCACGCCGTCGCGGCGGCCTGCTGGGTGGGTATCGCCCTGACCATTACGGCCATGGCGGTGGTGGCCATGACGACCGGGACCATCGAAACCAGCGTGACCACCTACGAACTCATGACGGTCTTCGACATCACGCTGCTGCCGTGGGCGAACTTCGCGACCGTGCTCACCGGGCTCGCGCTCGGCGTGACCACCGGGTGGGGGCTGATCAGGTACTACTGGGTGACGATCAAGCTGACCATTGCCGTGGGAGTGCTGGCCATGGCGTTCGGATTCCTGCACGACGCACTGGAGAAGGCGCACGAGGAGGCCGCGCGACTGGCCGCTACGGGCGGCACGAGCGCGGAGCTCACCGGCGCCGCCGATGTGGTCTTCTGGGGATTCGGGTCCTCGCTGCTCGGGCTGGTGAGCGCGGTGCTGTTGTCGCTGTACAAGCCGGGCGGGAAGACCAGGCGGGGCCGGCGACTGCTGCCCGCGCGGGCGGCCGGGCGGGAGATTCGCGCGACGGTGGCGGATCGCCGTGAACTCGCGACGGGGACAATCGCTGTGACCTTGCGGGCCGCCGGGGACGAGCCGCTGCCGGAGTGGGAGCCGGGTGCGCATATCGATGTGGTGTTGCCGTCGGGACGGGTGCGGCAGTACTCGCTCTACGGCGATCCCGGCGACCGCGGCTGCTATCGGATCGCGGTATTGAACGAGCCCGAGGGCCGTGGCGGATCGACGGAGATTCACGGGCTGCGTGCCGGGATGAGCATCGGTATTCGGGGGCCGCGCAATAACTTTCCGCTCGTCGATGCGCCCGCCTACGTGTTCGTCGCGGGAGGTATCGGGATCACGCCGTTCCTGCCGATGCTGCACCGGCTGTCTCGTTCCGGGGCCGACTGGCGGCTGATCTACCGCGGAAGATCGTTGGCGGCCATGGCATTCGCGACCGCGCTGCGGGCGCAGTACGCGGATCGGGTGACGCTGCTGCCGGGCGATACCCATTCCCGGCCGGATCTCGCGGCGCTGGTGAGCAACGCGCCACGCAAAGCGGCAGTGTACTGCTGCGGTCCCGAAGGACTGCTGCGTGCCGTGGAAATCGCTGCGGCGCAACGCCCGGACGTGACCGTGCACGCCGAGCGCTTCGCCGCGAGCAACCGCGCCAACGAGGCCGCGACGCCGTTCCAGGCCGTGCTGCGCCGCTCCGGTGTCGTCGTCCAGGTGCCCGCCGACCGGACGCTGCTCGCCGCCATCCAGGAGGTCGATCCCACCGTCGATCTGTCCTGTGAGGACGGTGTCTGCGGGAGCTGCGCCACCCGGGTGCTGGCCGGGGTGCCGGATCATCGTGACGATGTGCTGCAGGCCGGTGAGCGGGAGCGGGTCGATATCATCTACCCCTGCGTGTCTCGTGCCCGCAGCGAGCGCATCGAGCTCGACGTGTAGCTGGTGATCGAGGAGGGGCCCGTGGCGACTCGGCGGGACCCGCTGCACAATCCGCTCGCGCTCACGGTGCTCGCCTATCTGCTCGAGCGGCCCATGCACCCGTACGAGATCGGAAAATTGCTCAAGCAGCGCAATGCCGATCGGAATATCGGATATAAGCACGCCTCGCTCTATATGGTCGTGGACCAGCTCGCTCGCGCCGGATACATCACCGCCGTGCACACCGAGCGCGATGGGCAGCGGCCGGAGCGGACCGTGTACACCCCGACGGAGGCCGGTGCGGAACGGCTGCGCGACCACATGCGGGAGATGGTCGCGGTACCGGGCAAGGAGTACCGGCAGTTCGAGGCCGCGCTGTCCCTCATTGTCGTCTTGCCGCCGGAGGACGTTCCCGCGCTGCTCGCCCGGCGTCGCCGGGCCCTCCAGGAGCAGGCCGCGCAGCAGCACGCGGTGCTCGACAGGGCACGAGAGGTCGATCCGCTGTTTCTCATCGAATACCGCTATCGCCTCGAATTGATCGAAGCCGAACTGCGATTCATCGACCGCTTCCGCGAGTTGATCGAGCACGACCCGGCCGCGCTGGGCGAGTTCTGGCGGCAGTTCCACGCTGCGCGCAGCGCTCCCGGCGATCCGGTCGGCTGAGCGTGCGGGTGTAGCTCGCTACACCTCGAATTCGGGGGTTCGCACCGCTGATCTTCGTCGCCGGGCGCGGTGGGATCGAAACATGATCGATGGACGAGTGGGGCAACGACGGCCGGCGGTCTCGAATCCGGTGGGGGTGGCGGTATTTCTGCTGATCGCCTTCGGGATTTCCTGGCTCTGGTTGTTGTTCGCGGTTGTGTGGCTGGGGTTTTCGGTGATCAATCCGATCGTGCAGTTGCCGATGGGAGTCGCGCCGGCGATCGCGGCGCTGGTGGTCCGGCGCTGGGTGACGCGGGAGGGCTTCGCCGATGCCGCTCTGCCACTGCGGTTTCGCGAACGCCGGTGGTGGTATCTGATCGCCTGGCTCGGCCCCCTGGCCCTGGCTGTGGCCAGCATTGCCACGGCGGTGATGATCCGATTGTGGTGGCCGGACTCGTCCTGGCTGAGTTCGGATTTCGATATTCCGATCACCGGGCTGACGCCGATCCTGCTGGTGGCGGCGATCGTGCTGACGCCGCTGTACTTCGGGGAGGAATTCGGCTGGACCGGATATCTGCGGCCGCGGCTGTTCCCGGGACGGCCCATCGCGTCGGTGACCGCGACAGGTCTCATCTGGGCTTCCTGGCACTACCCGCTGGCCTTCATCGGCTACGTGCATTTCGGCAATGTCTTTGCCGGGCTGGGCGTGTGGACGATGTCCCTCCTGTTCCAGGAGGTCATCCTGACCTGGCTCTACCTGCGCAGCCGCAGCATCTGGGTGCCCAGCCTCGCGCACGCCGGCAACAATCTGGTGCTGTCCCTGCTGGTCGGCGACCTGCTGGCGGGCACGCTGGGCGACACCCTGGTCACCGCGCTGCTGGCCGCGCCCCTCGGCGTGACCGCCGGCTGGATCGTCTGCACCGGGCGGCTGAGAAAAGCCGTGACTCGGCCGGATTCGATGTCGCCGATCGCCGCGCGGCATAACCTCCGGAGCGGAGTCGGCAACTGAAGTACAGTATCGCCCTGCGAATCGACGGCGCCATCACCGTGGCGGCCGTGGCGGATCCGGTCGCCGAGGAGGTGTTCTGGACCGCGGGCGCGGGGGCCTTCCTCCGGGGCGATGGTCACGACCAGCCGCTCCGCCCGCGGCCCGACAGCCGGCTGGTCGATATCGATCTCGATCCCCCGTTCCCGAACCTGGAACGATTCCGCGCCGCCCGCCTGCTCGACGACGACCGCTTCGCCGCCGAATTCCATCCCCGCGTGCTGTCCACGTCCCTGGCGCTGGTCTGGGTGGCCGCCGGTCGGCGCGCGGCCTACCTCACCGACGGCGCCGAGTTCCGCGACAATGTGCACTTCACCAGCGGGATCGCGATCTGCCGAGCAGCGGGATGCACGGTAACCGGCCTGGCCGGGCAGCCCCTGCACAGCACCCCGGGCGGCCTCCTCGCCGCCGCCGACACGAGCACGCACGCGCGGCTCGTCGAACTTATCGGAGCACAGGGCCTAACCGCTGATCGGTGACCGCACCGACCGTTCGAGAAGTTCCCGGAACTCTTCGGGCTGCCGCGCGCCGGAAATCGCGTAGCGGTTGTCGAACACGAAGGTGGGGACGCCGCCGATGCCGAGCGTTCGGGCGGCGGCTTGGTCGGCGTGGACCGCGTCGGTGAAATCGGTGCCCGCCAGCAGGGTTCGGGTGCTGTCGGGATCGAGACCAACCTCGCGGGCCAGCTGGATGAGGGTCGCTGTGTCGGTGAGGATGGCGCCCTCGCTGGTGTAAGCGCGCATCAGTCGCTCGCGGATGGCGTCGCCGAGTTGGGCCGATTCGCCGAATTTGATGAGGCGGTGGGCGTCGTGGCTGTTCACGGGGCGGGCGCGGGACAGGTCGTAGTGCAGTCCGGCGCGAGCTGCCATCGCTTCGACCATTTCCATGCGTTCGCGGGTCTGCCGGTCCGTGCCGCCGAGGTCGCGTTGGGAGCGTTCGGGGAGGGAGAGGTTCGGTGCGCGCCCGAGGGTTGGGTCGAGTTCGAAGGCGTGCCAGTGGATCTCGACGTCGTCGCGTTGGTGGACGGCATCAGCGAGAAGATGCTGTCGCAAACCCTGCGCACGCTCGACCGCGACGGGCTCGTCACCCGCACCGTCGAACCCACCAACCCCCGCAGGTCAGCTACGCGCTGACCGGTCTGGGCCGCGAGGGCGCCGGGTATCTGTGCGACCTGATCTTCTGGATCGGCGCGAACACGTCCGCGATCGTGGAAGCCCAGGAACGCTACGATTCCACAGCTCAGTGACGGTGTTTGCGGGCGATCTGCTCGCAGCGAGGCGGCCCGTGGTGTTTGGCATGGCCAAACCGGGGTATCGCAGCCGCGATGGATCATGCACGCGCTCCAATTCTCGACGCGCTGGCCGATTACCAACGGCTCGGGCGTTATGGGTTCACGCCGCCGGGGCATCGGCAAGGCCGGAATGTGGATCCGCGGATTCTCGAGGTCCTCGGCGGGGCGATGCGGGCCGATGTGCTGGCCTCGCCGGGCTTGGACGACCGGCTGTCGCGGGAGGGTCATCTCACGCACGCGGAAGAGTTGATGGCCGACGCCGTGGGCGCCGAGTGGGCGTTCTTCTCGACCTGCGGCAGCTCACTGTCGGTCAAAGCCACCATGCTGGCGGTGGCGGGCGGCGACGGCGGGCTCATTCTCGGACGCGACAGCCACAAATCGATTGTGGCGGGGCTCGTGTTCTCGGGCGTCCAACCGTATTGGATCGCACCCCGCTGGGACGCCGAACGCCACTTCTCCCATCCGCCCTCACCGGAACAGGTCCGCGAGGGCTGGGAACGGCATCCGGATGCGGCCGGGGCGCTCATTGTCAGCCCCAGCCCCTACGGCACCTGCGCCGATATCGCGGCCATCGCCGACATATGCCACGAACACGGCAAACCCCTCATCGTCGACGAGGCCTGGGGCGCACACCTCCCCTTCCACCCGGACCTGCCCACCTGGGCCATGGACGCCGGCGCCGACATCTGCGTGGTGAGCGTCCACAAAATGGGCAGCGGCTTCGAACAGGGCTCGGTCTTCCACGTCCAAGGCGACCTCATCGACCGCGACCGCCTGAAACTGTGCGCCGACCTCCTCATGACCACCAGCCCCAACGTCCTGCTCTACGCCGCCATCGACGGCTGGCGCCGCCACATGGTCCAACACGGCCGCGAACTCCTCGACGCCGCACTGGAAACCGCCGCCAAGGCCCGCTCCGCTCTGGCCCGCATCCCCGGCATCACGGTCATGGAAGACGAACTCCTGGGCGTAGAAGCCTCCCACGATCTCGACCGCCTCCAAGTCCTCATGGACGTATCCCCCACCGGCGCAACCGGATACGACATCGCCGACTGGCTCCGCACCAACCGCCGCCTCGACCTGGGCCTCATCGACCACCGCCGCATCCTGGCCACCCTCTCCACCTCCGACGACCAAACCACCATCGACGCCCTGGTCGACGCCCTCACCGCCTGGCGCACCACCATCACCCCCACCCCACCCCCGCCCATCGACCTCCCCTCCCCCCGAGACCTCCAACTCGAACAGGCCATGCTCCCCCGCGACGCTTTCTTCGGCCCCTGCGAAACAGTCCCCCTCGACCAGGCCCCCGGCCGCATAGCCGCCGAACAGGTCACCCCCTATCCCCCGGGCATCCCGGTCCTGGTCCCCGGCGAACTCATCGACAAGGCGGTCATCGACTACCTCCGCTCCGGAACGGCAGTAGGAATGAACGTCCCCGACCCCGCAGACTCCGAACTACGCACCCTTCGGGTGGTCTCACTGGAATAGAATCCTTGCCCCCCCATCGCAACGATGCACGGCGAGAAGCTCATTGGGGTGAGGCACATGAGCGATGGCATCCGGCGAGCGATCGGCGCGGAGCTGGATCGGCGGTGGGGTTGGCACTACCGCAAAGAAGGGTGTTCGCCAGCTGGTTGGGGGTCCCGGACTGCTCGTAGCGTGACTGTGTCCGCAGCAGAAGGGAATTGTTTTGCGTATCAGGGAGAGTCGTCGGGTACTGGCCACTGCGGTGGCGGTGGGACTTGGGGTCGCCGTCGTGGCGGGATGTGATTCCGGGGACGTCCAGCAGGGGAGGACGAGTGGCGCGGAGATCGGGCGGGCGGATGCTGTTGCGGCCCTGAATCATTTGGTTTCAGGGGACAAGTTGCCGGGCGCTCAGGTTGTGGTGAGCGATCGGGATGGGGTGTGGGTCGCTGCTGCGGGGGTGGGTGATATCGAGCGCGGGACGCCGTTTCCCGAGGATGCGCGGGTGCGGATCGGGAGCAATACCAAGACATTCGTGGCGACCGTCGTTCTTCAGCTGGTGGCGGAGGGAAAAGTCGAATTGGATGCTGCGGTGGAGAAGTATCTGCCGGGAGTGGTGCAGGGGCCGGGGATCGACGGGAATCGGATTACGATACGGAATCTGTTGCAGCACACCAGTGGGCTGCCCGAGTATGCGGCGGAGTTCGGGGTTGCGCCCGAGCCCGGACAGCTCGATATCTACAACGAGCAGACTCGGTGGATGAGGACGGATATCACTGAGGTTGTGCGTAATGCGTTGACAGCGCCCGCGGATTTCGAGCCGGGCGCGCAGTGGGCGTATTCCAATACCAACTACGCATTGGCGGGAATGGTGATCGAGAAGGTTACCGGAGAGACGGTCGGGGCGGAGATCACGCGCCGGATCATCGAGCCGCTCGGCTTGCGCGACACCTATTATCCCGGGCCGGATGAGACCGAGATCCGGGGACCGCACCCTGTCGGATACAGCGGGCTCGGCGGCGCACTGGTCGATTACACGAATCTGAACCCGTCGTGGGCCGGTGCGGCGGGCGCGATGGTCTCGACCGGCGCGGATATGAACCGGTTCTTCACCGCACTGCTGGATGGGCGACTGCTCCCGGCCGATCAACTCACGGAGATGAAACGCACGGTGCCCGTGCCGGTTCCGGGAGCATCGATCGGCTACGGCCTGGGCCTGATGCGCCGCACGCTGTCGTGCGGAAAGGACAGCTGGGGCCACGGCGGCGATATCGACGGTTTCGAAACCCGCGGCGGCGTCACCAGCGATGGCCGCGCGGTCACCGTCAGCGTCAACCAGGTCCCCGAACAGTCGCAGGCCACAGCCGATGTCGGGAAGGTCGTCGACGCCGCCCTCTGCGCCACACCCTGAGCCGGGGCCTAATCGCCACTGTCCGTGCCGCGCCGGCGCTTGCGATGACTGGTGTCGCACAGCGGATAGATCGCGGAGCGGCGGCACAGGCACAGCGCGACCACGCAGCGGTCGGAACGGATGATGCGACCGTCAGCGGTTACAAGCTCCACCGGACCCTCGACCAGGGCCGGGCCATCGGCGGTGTAAGTGATTGTCCGCCGGTTACCTTCGGGGTCGGTCGGCACGGATCACCACCAATTCCTCGTCCTGCTGTCCGGGCGCGAGCAGGCCGCGCGCCGTCAGCCGGCCCGCACGACGGCGCAATACCGGCCCGAACGGTATCGTCGCGCGGGCGACCACCGCGGCTTTCAACCCGCTGCCGCGCAGGCCGGTGAGGGTGCGGTCAGCGTCGCAGAGTCCGGAGTGGACCATGAGCAGAAAGCCGGTGGCGGACAGCCATTCCGGCGCGAGCCGGCACAGGGCGTCGATGGCCGACCGGCCCTCGAATCCGGCATCCCAGCACCGGTCCTTGCCCCGGGGCGGCCCGGCCGCTTCGGCGGGCATGTACGGCGGGTTGGCGAGCACCACATCGAATTGCCGCCCGCGCAGCGCATCGGAAGTCGCCGCGGATCAGCTCGATCCCCGCGCCTCGCACGCGACTGTTCAGCCAGGCCGAAACCAGAGCGGCACGGGAGATATCCACGGCCGTCACCGATGCGGCGCGAGCCCGGGCCGCGGCAATGGCGAGCACGCCGGTGCCGGTGCACACATCGAGGACCCGGCCGTGCGGCGGTGTACCCGCGTCGGCGAAAGCGCGGAGGAGCATTCGGGTATCGGCTTGGGGCTTGTAGACACCCGGTGCACGTATCAACATCACGAGTACCGGATAGCCGGTGAACCGCTCGCTAATCCGCAGGTCGAGTCCGCCGGGGGTCGATCGCGGGACCGGCCGCATCCGCCAGCAGGGAGCTGCGGTCCTCTTTCCAGCAGGTCAGCACGTGATCGGCGAATCGGTCTTCGAGCAGTGCGGTGGCCTGGATTCCGAAGACGATGTCCGCGCGCAGTCCCGGCTCACGGGTCAGCAGATCACCGATGACCTCACGGCGCAGCAGCTGCTCGTGAACCGCGTCGGCCTCGACGTGCTCACGGTAGAACAGCACACAGGCGGGGTCGGCTTCCAACCTGGTCAGCGCGTCGACAAGGCGTCGAGACGCGGGTGAAGACGTGATCTCCACGGACGCGAAATGACCGATCCCCGCACCCCGTAGATCGCGGTGCAAGCCGAACAGCGACATCATGTTGACGAGCGCGAGCATGGGGGCCGGAACGACGTCCAGATAGTGCAGGTAGCCCGGATCCAATCCCGCGCCCGCCAGCAGGTCCGCATAGAGCCGGTGGTGGATGCGTTCGCCGCGCCCGCCCCCGAACTCGTCGAATTCGACGGCGACCAGCGCGGCCTTGGCCTGCCCGCGCAGCCGGGGAATCAACCATGCGTACGGGTCGGCCTCCTGGTGATGCAGGATCGAGCGATGCACGAAGTACTCGCGCAGCTGCCACGGTAGGCCGTGGTCACGCAGGTAGGGGCCGAGACCGGTCTCCTCGGCGGGGACCGTCAGCAGTTCCTCGAGTTCCGCGTCGAGATCGCCGCCACCGGCCGTGCCGTCGCGCAGGGCCGTCAGCAACCGCCGTTCGAGTTCCGCACGTAGACCCAGCAGCCCCGGATCCCACTCCCAGCCCGGATCCACGCCCTCGAGATCGTCGTAGTGCAGCGCGTAGCAGGTGTGCAGCGCAAGCTGCAGATCATCGCCGTACGGATCGGCGTCGCGGCAGACCGGAACCGGCGTTCCGGCCTGCCGCAGCAGCGTTTCGGCCACCGCCATCGACAAGTCACCGCGCGGGCGGGGCAGCGGTCTCGTGGGGTCGGTTTTCGCGAAACGCCGCACTGGGCAACTCCTCGGTTACGGGAATGTCCGGCATTGATCGGCGTACCCCGCCCGCGCCCCGCCAATCCCTGTGACGGCGTCCGAGGTTTTCGCACGGGGTGCTCGGGTATGGCCGCAGCATCCGCCCTATCCGCGCCGAAGGGAGTACATCGTGGGATTTCCCGAGCAACAACAGCAGGTTCCCGGATCACAGCAGCAGATGCGCCCCGCGCCGGATTGCGGCGAGGACAGCTATCGCGGCTCGGGCAAGCTGACCGGCAAGGTCGCGGTGATCACCGGCGCGGACAGCGGAATCGGGCGGGCGGTGGCCATCGCGTTCGCGCGCGAGGGCGCCGATCTGGTGCTCTCCTACCTCAGCGAGCACGAGGATGCCGCGGAGGTCGAGAAATTGGTGCGCGATGCCGGTCGCCGCGCCGTTCTCGTACCGGGCGACCTGTCCGACAGCACGCACTGCTATGCCCTGATCGATACCGCCGTCAAGGAATTCGGCACGATCGACGTGCTGGTCAGCAATGCGGCCTATCAGATGACCCATGACAATCTCGAGGAAATCAGCGACGAGGAGTTCGACTACACCTTCAAGGTGAACGTGTCGGCCTACTTCACCTTGGTGAAAGCCGCTCTGCCGCATATGAAGGCGGGCGCCTCGATCATCGGCAGTTCCTCGGTGAACTCCGATATGCCCTCGCCCACTCTCGCGCCGTATGCCGCCACGAAGGCCGCGATCGCGAATCTGTCGGCCAGCCTCGCGCAACTGCTGGGCCTGCGCGGGATTCGCGTCAACAGCGTTGCGCCCGGGCCGATTTGGACCCCGCTGATTCCCTCGACCATGCCGGTGGAGAAGGTGACCGCCTTCGGCGACGACACTCCCCTGGGCCGGGCGGGTCAGCCCGCCGAGCTCGCACCGGCCTACGTGCTGCTGGCCGGCGACGACGGCAGCTACATCTCCGGTGCGCGGGTCGCCGTGACCGGTGGCCGGCCGATCTTGTAGTCGAGCGCGGGCGACCGCTGCTAGGAGGAATTCCGATGCCCGATAGTGCCGATATCCCCGATGATGCGCGCACGACGCGAACCCACGCCGGGGAAACCATTCTCGACAACCGCAATTGGCCCGGCCTGATCCTCATCCTGCTGAGCGTGGTCGGCCTCGGAGCGACCCTCACCGCCGCCGGCTACGGCTTCGCAGGCTGGGCAGTCATCGCCGCGGTCGCGGGCGCGCTATGCCTGATCGGCGGCAGCGCCTTGATCCTGCTCGAGCACCGCAGGATTCGAGCCCACCGCGGACAGAGCCTCCGAGACCCGAAGGGCCACTAGGGTTCCGAGTCCATCGCACGGCGTCGCCATGCAGGCCGCGCTGACCGCTTCCGCCGGGATGGCCTAGGACTCGGCGACCGCCGCGAGGTAGGCGGCGGTCAATTCCGCGAGCACTCCATCCGTGCGGGCGGGCACGCCCTCCAGGTGGGTGGCGCGCAATTCGGCCATGAACCGTTCCCAGAGTGGTGGCCCACCGGCGGCGAGCAATTCCGCTCGCACCGTCAATTCCGGCGCGGTCTGCAACCAGGCCGCGCCCCACGCGCCGAGCTGCGCGAGGACCGGCACCAGCTGGATGGACGCCTCGGTGAGGTGGTATTCCACCTTCTGCCGATGACTCGGATCGTCGTGCCGGGTCAACAGGCCCGCGTCGACGAGCTTGGCGAGCCGGTTGGCCAGAATATTCGATGCGATGCCCTCCAGGGATGCGGCGAGCAGTTCCCGGAAATGCGTGTGCCCGCCGAACATCATGTCGCGCAACACGATCAGGCTCCACCGGTCCCCCAGCAGCTCCACGGTCATATTGATCGGGCAGCCCGATTTTCCGGGCGGCACCGGCAGCTTGCGATGAACAACTGGTTGCGACACGAGATCAGTCTAGGTAGATTCGCAACCGATTGCACATTGCAACCAGAAGGGTTTCTCATGGCACAGCTGGTCCGCGTTCAAAACTTCATGGTCTCCGCCGACGGCTACGGCACCGGCGAGGGCCAGAGCCTCGACCGCCCCTTCGGCCACGCCGACCCGGGCGCCCTCTTCGCCTGGGCGGGCGCCACCGCGCACTGGCCCAACCGCACCGAACCGGGCGGGACCTACGGCCTCGACGACTACATCACCCGCGATTACGCCAACAATATCGGCGCGGAAATCATGGGCCGCAATAAATTCGGCCCGCAGCGCGGACCGTGGGAGAACTACGACTGGCAGGGCTGGTGGGGCGACGAGCCTCCCTTCCACACCCCGGTCTTCGTCCTCAC
The DNA here is from genome assembly GCF_042672265.1 of Nocardia sp. NPDC127526. Classification (NCBI taxonomy): domain Bacteria; kingdom Bacillati; phylum Actinomycetota; class Actinomycetes; order Mycobacteriales; family Nocardiaceae; genus Nocardia; species Nocardia sp. NPDC127526. The sequence goes on from NZ_JBHXVO010000029.1 coordinate 47,767, forward strand.
CCACCACGCGCGCCCGTCGTTCACGCTGGGCGAGACCACATTCCACTTCCTCGACGCCTCCCCCAAGGACGCCCTGGCTCAGGCCCTCGAGGCCGCCGACGGCAAGGACGTCCGTATCGGCGGCGGCGTCGCCACCGTCCGGCAGTTCCTCGACGCCGACCTCATCGACCAACTCCATTTCGCCGTCTCGCCAACCGAACTCGGCCGCGGCGAACGCCTCTGGAACAGCCCCGACGACCTCCTCGACCGCTTCCACCTGGAGAAGGTCCCGAGCCCGGGCGGCTCGGTGGTCCACCATTTCTTCTGGCGCAAGTGACCGCCGAGCAGGAGCAGCCGATGATCATCGTCGCAGGGCATATCCGCGTCGACGCCGCCGAGCGTGACTCCTACCTCGCGGGCTGCGTCGCCGTGGTCGACCAGGCGCGCACCACGCCCGGCTGCCTCGATTTCTCCGTCAGCGCGGACCTGCTGGACCCCGAACGGGTGGTGATCTTCGAGCGCTGGGAGACGCGTGCCGCGGTGGAGGCGTTTCGCGGCAGCGGGCCCAGCGCGGAGCAGACCGCCGCGATTCGGTCCGCCGCGGTGGCCGAGTACGACATCGCGGGGGTGCGGTCGCTGACCTGAGCGGTGTTTCGCTCGGCGGCGTGTCGAGGAGCGCTGACGGGGTATCGACCATTCGTGACGTTCGATCTGACTCCGACGGCAGCGCAGCACGACCTGGCCAAGCGGGCGCACGAGTTCGCCCGCGACCGCATCCGGCCGGTGGCGGCGCACTACGACCGGACCCAGGAGTTTCCGTGGCCGATCTTGGAGGAGGCCGCCGATCGAGGGTTCTACAGCCCGCTGTTCTATCGCGACCTGATCGGCGACTCGACCGGACTGTCACTCCCGATGTTCATGGAGGAACTGTTCTGGGGCTGCGCCGGCATCGGATTGGCGATCGTCATGCCCGCCCTGGCGCTGTCGGCGATCGGCCGGGCCGCCACACCCGAGCAGATGTTGCGCTGGGCCCCCGAATGTTTCGGCACGCCCGGGGATCTGAAACTGGCGGCACTGGCCATCTCCGAACCCGAGGGCGGCAGCGATGTGCGCAACCTGCGCACCCGCGCCGTCCGCGACGGCGACGAGTGGATCATCAACGGCCACAAGATGTGGATCGGCAATGGCGGCATCGCCGACGTGCACGTCGTGAACGCCGTCGTGGACGAACAGCTCGGCCACCGCGGCCAGGCCCTGTTCATCGTCCCCGGCGGCACACCCGGCCTGGAACTGGTCCGCAAGCTCGACAAACTCGGCTGCCGCGCCTCCCACACCGCCGAACTGACGTTCACCGATGTCCGCATCCCTCTGGATCACCTGCTCGGCGGCATCGACAAACTCGAGCACTCCCTGGCCACCCGCCGCGCAGCCATCCGCGGCGACGGCCGCTCCGGCTCGGTGACCCTGGGCACCTTCGAGCAGACCCGCCCCATGGTCGCCGCCCAGGCCCTCGGAATCGCCCGAGCCGCAATCGAATACATGACCACCTACGCCAAGCACCGAGAGGCCTTCGGCTCCCCGATTATCGACAACCAGGGCATCGCCTTCCCCATCGCCGACCTCTCCACCCAGCTCGACGCCGCCCGCCTGCTGACCTGGCGCGCCTCCTGGATGGCCGCACGAGGCGTCCCCTTCCACCGCGGCGAAGGTTCCATGGCCAAACTCGCCGCCAGCGAACTGGCGGTCCGGGCCACCGAACGCGCAATCCAAACCTTGGGCGGCTGGGGCTACATCACCGACCATCCCGTAGAGAAATGGCTCCGAGACGCCAAGCTCTACACCATCTTCGAAGGCACCAGCGAAATCCAGCGCATAGTAATCTCCCACGCCCTCGGCGCAGCCCCCGACCGCCCACCCCTCCACGTCGACCTCGCCCCCTCCGGCGGCCCCCTGAGCAAACTCTTCGGCCGCGGCACCAAAGCCCGCACCAAAGCCGCAGCCACCGCCCTCAACATGCGCGACCGCGTCCCGACACCGGTGTTGAAAGCCGCCCTGAAGATCCTCCGCCCACCACGCTGACCTTGCTGGTTCCGCTCACAGCCCGGCTTCGAGTTCGGCGGCTCGACGAAGATCGTCGGCCAGTTCTAGGCCGTCGGCTCCGCTGGACCTGGCACGGTTCAGTAGTTGCTCGGCCAGGGTCGAATCGCCTTGGCGGACTGCTACGTCGGCGCGGAGGACCAGGAGTTTGACGAGTTGCACCGGGGTTGGTTGCTCGTCGGTTCGATGGAGGGCTCGGTCTAGGACTTTCACCGCCAGTTCCAGGTCCTGCTTGGAATCGGCGAAGAGGGAGCCCATGTGGATGGCGCGGGCGAAGGTTTCTTTCGGGAGCGGGCGGTGGCGTTGGTCGTCGCTGATCGGCTGGGCGATCTGGATGGTGTTGCCGGCGGGGTCGTTCAGCAGGAATTCTCGTACGCCGTAGGTTTTGTTCTTCAGTGCGCCTACTCGCGGAAGCCCTTGTGTGGGTACGGATCCGAAAGCTTGCCGGAGTCCTTCCGTGAAGGCCGCGAACAGGTAGTCGACGTCGTCGGTGTCGATCAGGCAGCCGTGGGTGGAGGTGGTTGGGTCGAACTTCTTGTCTCCGTAGAAGTTCAGCTCGATGCCGCCGCGTTTCACGCTGAGGAACTGGTAGGGCGCCGTTTGCCGGAAGGTGATCTCGAAGCCGAGGGCGGTGTAGAAGTCGGCGACCGGGTCGATCGATCGGGCCATGAGTCTGGGAATTGTCTTCTCCGTCATGGACCTGAAGGTAGGGACGCGGGCCGGTGGCGTGCACATGAAAGTGAGAAGGCCGACTTTCCCTGGTCATCGACGATTTGGTGCTATCTGGGTGCCGGTACGAGCGTTTCGACACCGTAGGCGGGGTGATAGCCGAGGTGATCCCCGGCGCTGCGCGAATCGTAGACGCGGTCGATCTTGGCCGGGAGCGGCCAGCCTTGCCGGTGGAACAGGGCCACTACCTCGGGGGCTCGATCGGTGATCAGCGCCGTTGCGTCGCACCATAATTGGCGGGTGTCGGCGGGGTGGAACAGCATTGGGCCGGCGATATTGAATGTCCCGGTGGCAGTGGGGTGTTCGGCGGCCAGCCGGTGTGCGCGAGCGACGTCGCGGACGTCGACTCCCCGGTAGAGGCGGTGCGCGGCCTGGGTGGCGGGCGGCTCGGGAAAGCAGCGGGCGATGCGCAGCACGATCGTCGCGAACGGGTGATGAGCGCTCGTGACGAGGGTTTCGGCCTCGAGTTTGGTTTCGTCGTAGATATCGCGCGGCCGGGGCGGTAGTGATTCGTCGACCCATACCGCGCGGCCGTCGGGTACGAGGGCGTGGCCGTATACCGAGGTGGTGCTGGTGTAAACGATTCGCTGGACGCCGGATTCGGCCGCTTGCCGAAGGAGGGCGGCGGTGGCCTCGACATTGACGGCGCGAAACTCGTTGTCGGGAACCGCGCCGACATGCGGGGCGTGCAGTGCGGCCGTGTGCACGACCACCGTCGCACCGGTGAGGGCGTCGGTTCGGATGCCCGGGTCGCGCAGGTCGCCTCGATGGGTCGTCCATGGTCCCGGGCACAGGTCCCAGCCATGCACCTGCCATCCCGCGCTGTGCAATTCCCGCGCGACCGCGGCTCCTACGACACCGGATGACCCGGTCACCAACACCGTTCCCAACCCCATGAAGGCCGACATTACCCGGGGAAGGCCCGATCGGTATGATCATCCGGTTTCGTCCCGCTATCGCAGGGCACCCGCGTGGCATGAACCCTGAAACCGATCCAGCGGACATCCTTCTTCTCGGGAACCGCCTGACCCCTCAGCGCCCGGGACGCGGCACATCGCCACGCCAGGCGCCGGTCTCGTGCGGCCGATCCTCGATGAACTCCTTGAACCGGCGCAGATCTCCCTTGATCCGGCGATCGAGCAGCCCGGTCTTATCGCCGACGTTCTCGACGAATCCCTCCGGATCGATATCCATCTGAGTGATGATGCGCGTGGTGTCGTCGCTGATGCGGTGGAAGGTGACCACCCCGGCATGACAGGGTCCGCTGTCGGAATGCCAGGCGACCCGCTCATCGGGATGCTGTTCGGTGATGGTCGCATCGAATTCGCGTTCCACCGGTCCGAATTTGACCTTCCAGTGCGTATGGGTCGCATCGAGCTGATCGATCCGCTCCACGCCCTCCATGAACTGCGGGAACGATTCGAACTGCGTCCACTGGTTGTAGGCGGTACGCAAGGGCACGTGCACCTCTGTCGACGCGGTGATGGTGCTCATCGGGGGCCTCCTCTGATCGTCGTGTCCCTCGCCTACCCGGGCGGCAGCCCACGAAACCGGTGCCCCGGTGCCGGATCAGCTCCTCGACCACCGCTACAACACGAACATGTCCGACCAAGGCTGGGTGGTGCGGCCGGAGAGCGCGGCGAGCAAGGCCGCGGCCTGGCTGTCGGTCAGTGAGGCGACGAAGTCGATGATCGCGCGCCCACGCGCCAGTTCATGGATCGCTTCGGGATCCCGCCCGGTCCGTCCTGCCGCACCGAACACCGTGGGCATATCCGTTGCGGCGAGCGTGCGATATTCGGCCTCGGCGCGTTCGGCCAGATCCTGCAGCCGGCGCGGTAGCCGGCTCGCCTCATCGCGATCACCGATCCAGCGGTCGAGCGCCTCCACCAGCGCGGTCACCAGCCGCGCCTGCCCACGCTGATGCAGCGCGAAATCCGGCCGCAGCAGCACGAACTGCTTGTGCACGAACTTGAGCACCTGCACCTCGTGCCATTGCGCGGGCGCGAGCAATACGTGCCCGGACCGGGTCGGCGGATTCGGCACCACACCGATCCCGGACACCAACCGGCTCGTCCACCCGGCGGAGAACCGCCCGACCGCCTGCTCGGCCTCCGCCGAGCCGTCGAACGGCATGGCGAGCAGACCTTCCACCAGCTCCGCCTGCACCCGCGACACCGCGGCGGAGAAGGCATCATCGTCCACGATCCAGGAATCCCTGCTGTGCAGCCGGCGGCGCAGCAGCTCGAGGGACTGCCCGGGTCGCCGCGACCACTTGGCCAATTCGGTGTCGTCGAGCGCGGCGAGTTCTCTTGCATGGGAACGCCATTGGCCGAGCTCGGCGGCGACCGGCGCGTGCTGCAGCACGCCGATGCGGTGGAAGTCCTCCAGATCGTGGATGGCATAGGCGATGTCGTCGGCGATATCCATGACCGAGGCCTCCACCGTCTGCTGCCAGCCCGCCAGCTTCCCGGCGAAAGGCGCTCTCGCCTGGGCCATCTCGTCGAGTTCGGTGATGTACACGGAGAACTTGCTCGACCCGCTGTCCGGCGCATCGGCGGGCGCGGAAGCGCCCCGCGGCGGATCAGCCATATCGCGGGGATGCGGGTCGGGATGCGACAGGCGCGTCCACGGGTACTTCAATATCGCCGCGCGCACGGCGGCGGTCAGATCGAGCCCGATCCCGATCGGCCCACCGGCATCGGTACTGGTGACGATCCGCAGACTCTGCGCATTGCCCTCGAACCCGTCCGGCAGCGCGAACCGCTCCCAGGCGAGCCGGTCGAGCACCTGCTCACCGAGATGCCCGAAGGGCGGATGACCGAGGTCGTGCGCCAGCCCGGCCGCCTCCACCACATCGGGATCACAACCGCCGAGCCGTTCCAGCAGCGGCCCGACCTGCTCGTCGGCCGCCAGCCGCTCCGCAATCGCCCGCCCGACCTGCGCGACCTTCAGGCTGTGGGTCAACCGGTTGTGCAGCAGGCTGGAACCGCTCGCACTCACCACCTGCGTCACTCCCCCGAGCCTGGCGAAAAACGGTGAGGCGATGATCCGATCCCGATCCACCCGATACGGGCTCACCGCGAGATCGGCAGAGGTGGGGCGCGCGGCAGGGGCGGACCCCTGCCAGCGCCGAACCTGCCGCGGATCCGGACTATCACCAGTCATGATCTCGACCCTACTGCCGCGCCGCCCTCGACGAGACGGTCGCCTGATCCGATGCCACCCGATAGCGGGCCGGTTCGCCGGCGGCGCACCGACTACCGGACCGCCTTCGACGACCGGAAGCTCGACCGCGCCGAGAACAGCGGCACCACCACAGCCGACGGCCTGGCTCGCGACCCCGACGCGGCCGCCGACCTGCCGACCCGACACCACACCCCCGACGGCCGCTCCGGCTGAGCCACAGGGCTGATACGACCGGCAATCCGACACCGCCACTTGCTCTTTCACGTCGCGGGCAAGCGCATCCCGCCATCGCCGCGGGCGCGGAACCGGCATCGGCCAGGTCGATCGAACGGTTCAGTGCCGCAGCGTCGCGGCGGCGATGTCGAGGAATTCGCGCACGAGCTTGTCGTGGTGGTTCGCGGGGACGGCCAGGCAGGTCTCGGCCGCAGGGGCGTCGGCGACAGGGCGATGGACGAGGTCGGGGCGGACGTAGGCGCGCGCCACGCTCAGGGGGACGAGGGCCAGGCCGTGCCCGGAGGCGATGCGCTCGAATTTCTCCTCCAGCGAGGACGACCGTCTGGCCGGGGCGTCGAGCATCCGTTCGCCGTCGAGGTCGGCCAGCGCCAGCTCGCGGCGTGCGGCCAGCGGATGGGAGGCGGGCATGCAGGCCACCCGGGGATCGTGGCCGACGGAGATGGTGCGCAATCCGGTTTCGTCGAAAGGCCTTCGCAGGTAACCGATCTGGGCGCGCCCGTCGCGCAGTGGCGCATCCGGCTCCCACCAGCGCGCCGGGACGACGTCGGTTTCGACTTCCGGGTGTCGCGTCGAGAATTGCCGGATCGCTTCCGAGACATACAAACCGGCCGAGAAGGCGACCACCAGCCGCCGCACCCCGCGGTCGGCATCGTGCACCCGCCGCACCGCCGCGTCGACGGCCGCGAGAATCCGCTGCGCCTCCTCGTGCAGCTGCCGCCCGGCGGCGGTCAGCTCCACCGTGCGGGTGGTCCGCACGAACAGAACGCAATCCAGTTCCTGTTCGAAAGCCCTGATCTGACGGCTCAACACGGGCTGAGCGATGTAGAGCTTCTCCGCCGCCCGGCCGAAGTGCCGGTGCTCGGCCACCGCGGCGAAGTAGCGGAGCTTGCGCAGATCCAGATCCATACCCTCACGGTATCAATCAGCGGAAAGGGTCTTGGACGCCGAGATGCGCTCTTCCCCAGACTCGAAGCATGATCGTCATCACCTCCCCCACCGGCCACATCGGCGGCCGACTATAGCGAGTCCTGCTCGAAACATCCACTCGCAGTGAAGAATTGCGCGTCATCGTGCGCGACCCCGGCAAACTCCCGGAGGCGGTCCGCGCCCGCGTCGACATCGTCACCGGATCACATGGCGACGCCGATGTGGTGGACCGGGCCTTCACCGGCGCGGACGCGGTCTTCTGGCTGGTCCCGCCCGACCTGCACGCACCGAGCCTGGACGCCGCGTACTCCGGATTCACCCGCGCCGCCCCGAAAGCGTTCACCACCCATGAAATCGGCCACGTCGTCGGTGTCTCGGCGCTCGGGCGCGGCACTCCCGTCGCGGGTCGCGCCGGGCATGTGACGGCGTCGCTGGCAATGGACGACCTCATCGCGAGCACGGGCGCGGCCTATCGAGCGCTGGCCAACCCGACATTCATGGACAACCTGCTGTGGCAGGCGGTTTCGATCCGAGACGAGGGCGTATTCACCGGCACCGTGGCCGCCGATCGCAAGTCCACGATGGTCGCCACCCGCGATATCGCCGCCGCGGCCGCCCACCTGCTGCTCGACCGCTCCTGGACGGGCACCGGCGAGGTCGCGGTACTGGGACCGGAGGACCTGACCCCGAACGACATGGCGCACATCATGTCCGAGGTACTCGGTCGCCCCATCCGCTACCGGCATCAGTCGCTCGACGATTTCCGCGCCACCCTGACCGCCCGCGGCATCGGCGACCCGATCACAACCGCCTACGTCGACATGATGCGCGCCAAGGAAAACGGCCTCGACGACGGCGTGCCGCGCACCGCGGCCACCGTCGGCCCGACCGGCTTCCGCGAATGGTGCGAGCAGATCCTCGCACCGGCGGTCCGGGCTTGACCTCCGCCCCCGTCTCGATCTGAAACATCATCGACCGGGAACTGGTGGCGGACCCTTCTCGGGTTTTGCCGCCACCAGTTCCCGGTCGACGTCATTTCACATGTCTGCCGGCGAGACTCAGGGGACGCGGCACAGCCATTCGGTGCCGTAGTGGGCGGCATTGCCGCCGTCGAGGTGCACCCAGTGGCCGCCGTTGTCGCCGCACGGTTCGCCTTCGACGGGCGCCGGGCCCGGGGCGGGAGCGGGCGCCGGGTTCGGGCTCACGCCGGCGCTGCCGGTGAACACGCCGTCGGGCAGCGGAATGGAAATGCCCGGGACCGGCTGCCACACATCGGCATTCGCGGTCGCGGATGCGATCAGCGGTACCGCGATCATGCTGGTCGTAGCTGTCAGTACTGCTGCGAAACGCTTCATTATCGGCCTTTCTCGCGGCGTGGGCGGATAATCGGCGAGACGACTGCCCTGTTCGCGCACGCCACCCAACGGGACTGTTCGAAAGCGTGATCGGGCGATCACTCAGAGATCATCGGTCGGACCTCGGAGCGGCATTAGCGAATTTCTCGCAAACGTGACCATGATCCGTGTCACTGCCAGCCGGGGTTGTGCGCCGGGCCACCGGGTCCGATACCGCCGGCCCGCAACCTCAGACCGGGCCGCCCGACCGGAGGTCTCGTTCCCGGTCTCGCGCCGCCTGTCTTCTCAGCACGTCGACCTCGCAGCCCGGCGCGCTCAGGTCGTAGCCGTGCTCGGCCAGCCAGCGGAGGCCCAGCAGGCTGCGCAACGACCACCACGCGCGGATCACCTCGAGGTCGGCATCACCGCCGTAGCCTGCGATGACGTCGCCGAGATGTGCCGCGTGCCCGAGCGTCAAGGTGGCGAGGTCGAACATGGCATCCCCCGGGGCCGCCTCGGACCAGTCGATCACGCCGGTGATCTCGTCACCGTCGGCGAACACGTGCGCGACCTGTAGATCGCCGTGCGTGAACACCGGTGTCCACGGCCGCAGCGCAGCCTCGGCAATCCGGCGGTTGCGCGTGACCACCTCGGCGGGAAGAACACCGTTCGCGACGATCCACGCGCATTCGTCGTCGAGCTGGGATGCGATCGCGTCCAGGCTGCGACCGGTCCACGGCGGCAACGGTGCATCGTGCAGCATCCGCACCGCAGCACCCGCCGCGGCCCACGCCGCCGCTGACGCGCGCGACGGCTTACCGAGACGGCCGAGCGCCCGCCCCGGGAGGGCCGCGAGCGCGAGCACGGGCGGCTTGTGCCACAGCACTTCCGGGGTCGGGATCGGCGCCAGCATCATCGCCTCGACCTCGATTTCGGTGCGCGCCTGATCAACATCGACCTTCAGGAACACCTCGCCGACGCGCAAGGTCGCGCGCTCGTGATGGGCCACGACGACCTCGACTTCTTCCACGCCGGACATTATCGCGGGCACGACCGCCGACGTCGCCGGGTTTTTCGTTCGGGCCGGCCCCGCCGGCCGACTCGTCGATGAGTACGGTTCGACTACCGCGAACTACGCCGGCGCAGCGGCTTCCTCGGCGGTTACCGGTTGGGCGATCGCTTCGAGTTGCGCTTGGCGGCGCGAGATCTCCTTCTCGTCGGCATCCCAATCGGGCAATGGGCCTGCGGCGACGGTGGTTCTCACACACTTGGTGTGCGGAGTCGCGTATCAACCTGTGCCAGCGGACCATTCGGGATCAGCGAACGGCATCACCACGCCGCACGACCGGCTGCGACCCGGTGACCGATAGCCGTGCACGTCGTTCTCCGGATTCGTTCCCCGAGTCGAGAACCCGATCCCGGCCGTTGATTCGATAGCATTCGCAGGTGAAATCGGTGGGTGAGCATGCTCGGCTGTGGACGGCGCCGGCGAGCCCGCAGGTGGATCTGCTCGCCGCTCGGTTCGAGACGTTCGCATTCGATCGGCACAGTCATGAGCAGCTCTCGGTCGGTGTTATCGAGGAGGGGGCGGAGGGGCTGCACATGGCGGGCGGGAAGGTCGTGATTCCCGCCGGGCAGTTGGTGATCATCAATCCGGAGCAGGTGCACACCGGGTTCGCCGCGGTGGATTCCGGATGGCGTTATCGGATGTTCTATTTCGACACCGCCTTGGTCGAGGAGCTGGCCGGTGAGCGGCTGGGCACGCGCGAGGTCTGGTTTCCCGAGACCGCCGTGCGCGACGACGAACTGTTCGCCCGGTTGCGGGCCGTGCATCGGGAGCAGGAACAGGCCGGCGACCCGCTGACCGCGGAATCGCTGCTGCTCGCGGGACTGGATGCGGTGCTGCACAGGCATGCTCGCCGTGGCCCGGCGGCAGCGGGCGGGGTGCTGCCGCGCCGGGGTATCGAGGTGGCTCGCCAGCTGCTGCACGACCGGTGGAGCGAGGCCGTCACCGTCGCCGAACTCAGCACCGCCGCGGGGGTTCCGCGAGCCTCGCTCATTCCCGCCTTCCGGGAGGCTTACGGGCTGCCGCCGCACGCGTATCTACTTCGGTTGCGCGCCAATCGCGCTCGACGGTTGCTGCTGGCCGGGCGGCCGCCGGCCGAGGTGGCGGTGACCGCGGGTTTCGCCGACCAGGCCCATCTGACCCGGATCTGCAAGCGCTACTTCGGAGTGACGCCGGGAGCGATCCGGCCCTGAGCCCCGGCTCCCCCACCGGGCTCGAGATTTTTGTTCAAGACCGCTACCCGTCGGGGCCGTCAAGCTCTGTCGCGACTGTTGTGAGCGACGAAAGGCCGTGTGGGAACGATGATGTGGGCATTGGCGGTGTTCCCGCTGGTTGTCGTGCTGGGGACGATCATGGGGTGGCGCAAACCGGCGCACCTGGCCGCCGCAGCGGGCGTCGCCGTTGCGGCGCTGCTCATCTGGTGGCGACCGGAGTTCACGCTGCCGGGCAGCGCGCTCGGCCGGGCTGCCGGTGGAGCCGGTCTGCTGGTGCTCAATGCGGCCGCGGTGATGCTTCCCGGTGTCTACCTCAGCCAGGTGCTCACCCGCCGCGGTGTGCACAACTCATTGCAGGAATGGGTGCGCGGGCTGCCTTTGCCGGTTCCCGCGAAGGTCGCGCTCGTGATCGCGGGGATCGCGCCAACGGTGGAGGCGCTCACCGGATTCGGGGTTTCGCTGCTGGTCACCGTGCCGGTCCTGCTGGCGCTCGCGCCGCCGCCGACCGCGCTGCGGCAGGCCATGCTCGGGATGAACATCATGCCGTGGGGGACGCTCGGATTGGCCACCGTGATCGGCGCCGAGCTCATCAGCCTTCCGACGGCGACGCTGGGCACCGCGACCGCGATCACCAGCAGCCTGGTCTTCCCCCTGGTGGCCGTGTGGGCGGCATTGCTGGCTCGCCCCTCGCGGCGGTTGGGCACCGCGGCCCTCGCCGCCGGTGCGGGCGCTCTGCTCTCGGCCGGACTGCTGACCTTCAATCGGCTGGGCATCGTCGCACCGGCGGGTGTGCTGGCCGGGCTGTTCACGACGGCTGCCGGGCTGGTGCTGGCCGCCGTATGGCACCGGCGCAGCTCCGAAACAGGCTCACCCGCAGCACATTTCGCCCGCGGCGAGACGATCGGTGAGATTCAGGGGCGCGGCGCGCACAGCCTGAAGCAGGCCGAACCCGTCACGGGCAGCCTGCTGCCTCCCCGTGCGGTCCTGCAGGCGTACGGCCTCGTCCTGGGCGGCATCGCGATGCTGCGCGCAGCGACCGCCGCCGGAGTCCCGCCGCTGAGCCTGCACGCCGGTGGCGCGAGCTTCGCACTGCTGTCCTCACCGGGTCTGCCGCTGCTGGCCGCCGCCCTGCTGCTGGACCGCGGCCGCCCGCACCTCCCGGATGCCCGCGCCGCACTGGTGCGCGTCGCCCGCCCGCTGCTCGCCTTGACCGGCTTCGTCGCCCTCGGCCGGCTGATGGCCGACAGCGGCATGATCACCGAACTGGGCGCGGCGGTCGCCTCGGCCCCGCTGCTGGTGGTAGCCCTGGCCGCCCCCGCTCTCGGCATGCTCAGCGGTTTCGTCACCGGCTCGAACGTCGGCGGCAATGTCCTGATGCTGCCGCTGCAACAGCAGCTCGCCCCGGCCGGCCTGGACACCTGGTTCGCGGCGGTGCAGAACAGCGGAGCGGGCCATGCCGTCTTCACCTCCCTGCCGATGATCATGCTGATCCTGGCCGTGGCCGGTGACCACGCCAAGAACTCCGGCACCTCCGAACGCACCCTGCTCCGCTTCGGACTGCGGGTCGCGGCGGCGATCTACACCGCCCTCGCGGTGGTCACGATTGTGGTGGTCTTCCTCGCGGCGGGCTGATCGGTCCTCGCGGCTGCCGCCACTCCGCATGACCCACGACTGGGAAAACCGGTCGAAGGCCGGGTGGGGACCGATCCAGCATCGCCGGGTGGCGGATGCGGTGAACCGGCAGTGGATCCTGCAGCGGCGGCCGGAGGGGTCTTGACCCGCATCGTTCGTTCAGCGAATCGCGTATGCGCCGCGCCCATTGCGGCCTGCGGGGAAATATGCCCGTGCGATGGAATTATTGATGCGGCTTTCCGAGATTTCTGCGGCGAAATTGTTTTGTTCGACGGCAAGGAAGGGATGTGGCGTGCGGGGTTGGTGGCGGTGTGTTGTGGTCGGGCTGGTGGCCGGCTTTATCGGGGGGCCGATCGTGGCGCAGGGGGAACCTGTGCAGCCGATGGGGGTGTTGCCGGATGAGATGGTGGCGGCTATTTCCCGGGATCTGCAAATTTCCGGGGAGGAGTATTTGCGGCGGGCACGGGTGGCGCGGCAATTGGCGGGGTTCGCGGCCACCGCACGGGAGCTGTTTCCGGGGGCGGTCGAGCAGGTGGGGTTGGGATCCGGTGGGCAGGGGGTGCTCGCGCTGGCGCCGGGTGTCGGGGCGGAGCTCATTCGGAGTGCCGCCGGTGCGGCCGGGTTCGAGGTGCGGGATGTGGTCGAGGTCGAGTTGCCCGACTCTCCTGCCGGGACCGCGCCGGTGCAGGAGGGCGCGGCGCGAGGGGCGGCAGCGGAGGAGGTTGCGGGCGGGGATCCGTTCGTGGCCATGCCGCCGCGGGGGAAGAAGGCGGGATTCGGGATGTGTTCCTGGGGATTCAATGGGGTGGATCAGGATGGGGCAGCGGTCAATGTGACGGCGGGGCATTGCGATATGGAGGCGGAGAAGGAGCAGCCGCATCCGTTGCATGTGTTTGCGCCATCGACGGAAAACGGGGTGGAGACTCCGGTCGGGGTTTTCAAGAAGTCGTTGACGTTCAAGACGAGTGAGCGGGATTACGCGATTATTCGGATCAATGACGAGGCTCGGCCGTTGTTCGACAACAACTTTGTTCGGAGCCGTGGAATGCACGGGTTGCGGATTACGGGTGTCGCCGATCCGATTGTCGGCGCTCCCGTGTGCAAGCTGGGACATACGACCGGCTTTACCTGCGGGGTGATCGTCGATGTGGACGAACCGTCGGATGGCGGTCCGTCACAGTCGTTCAGCCACACCGCCTTCCAGTTCTCCGGGGACAGCGGGGGGCCGGTCGTTACGGGCACGGAGGCCGTGGGCATTGTCAGCCGGCTGGAGAGCAAGCTGGATCTGCCCGTCGATCCGCGGGCCTATCTGGATCCGCGCTGGCAGGACCAGACTCGCAAGAACCTCTTTCGAGTCGTGGCCCAATCCGTCAGCGCGGTTCTCGCCGAGAATCCCGGCCTCCGTATCCGCACCAACTAGTTCACCCGCGAGAATGCACCGGCACCGGGGTCGGTAGGAGGACTGCGGCCAGCGCGATCAGGGTGAAGGCCGCGCTGGACCAGAGTGCCGCGGACGGGTGGCCGGTGTTGTCGACGACGACGCCGGCGATAACCGGGCCGAGGACGGCGCCGAGGTTGAAAGCGGTGGTCGCCAAGGCGCCTGCGATATGAGGTGCGGACGGGGCGGCCGCCTGCACGATTGTGGCGATCAAGGTCGAGCCGACGCCGAAGGCCGCCGCACCCGCTACCGCGGACATGGTCAGGACACCGGGGAGCGTGTGCGCGCTCGGCGCGGCCAGCGCCCAGATGCCGATCAGGGCAAGGGTTCCGACCTTGATGATCCTCTCGGAGTGGTCGGTGAAACGTCCGCCGAGCAGGACGCCGGCGAAGGAGCCGACGCCAAAAATGCCCAGCACGAAGGGAACCCACTGATCGCCCATCCCCGGGACGCCGGCGGTGATCGAGCCCAGGTAGGTGAATCCGGCAAAGGTTCCGGCGTTGACCAGGACGCCGGCCGTGACTGCGATGAGGATGGATCGGTCACCCACCACCGACCATTCGCGCAGGATCGACGGGCCGCGCTCGGCACGCAGGTCGGTCTCACGCACCGCACGGCCGACCAGCACCCACAGCGGAATGAGAACCGCCGCACCGAGAATGGCGACGGCCCAGAACGCCGAACGCCATCCCCACAGCTGGCCGAGCACGGTACCCCCGGGAACACCGGCGATACAGGCGACCGTCACGCCGGATACCACCACGGAGGTCGCGCGGCCGACCGCGGCCGGGCCCACCAGCCGCGGCAGGGCGGCCAGCGCGATCGCCAGGAACCCGGCATTCGAGATCGCCGCGAGAACACGCGTCACGAGCAGCATCGTGAATCCGTGTGTCACAGCGCCGATTACGTGAGCAAGACAGAACAGGGCCAAGAACGCCGCGAGCGAGTATCTGATCGGCAACCGGCCTGCCGTCATCGCCATGACCGGCGCACCCAGCACCATCCCGGCGGCGAACAGCGAAGTCAGCAGACCTGCTGAGCCGAGCGAGATCCCGACATCCGCCGCGATCTGCTCCAACAGCCCCGACACCATGAACTCGGATGTGCCCTGGGCGAAAACCGCAACCGCGAGCACGAAAACGACAATAGGCATGAAGAGGCAACTCTCCGGATACAGGGGGCCACTATCAGGGCACCCGAGATGTATTGCGATACCGGGTGATCCACCACCCGACCGCAAAGAGGACATCGTCCGGCGTTGCGAGAACCCAAACACCGCCAGCGACCGAACAACTGGCAGGACCACGCTCACAACGCCGCCCGGCACACAGGCCAGGCGGCTACCGTTCGGATGCCTCCGGAGAATTCACGCCCCTACCCTAACAACCCACCCGCCCGAGCCAAACCGGCGCCCCTTCCGACACCGCTCCCGCCGCGGTATGTGAAGACGACGCCGGCACCACATGTTCATGGCGACGTGGCTGGAGTTCGGCATCCGCGCCGGCGCACCCCGCTGACCGCGTCACAGTGTGCGGCGCGCCTCTGGCAGGCGGTGTCGGCGCGAATTACGGCCTGGCACAGGGTGATCGCCATGCACGGTCCGGGCGTGCACGGCGACTTCCCCCGGATGCCGGAGAGGTCAGCCGGCGGCCGTGGTGGCGGCCGGGTCGGGGCGCAGGGCGCGGGGCAGGGCGAACAGCGCCGCGACCGCGATGGCGAAGCCGGCGGCGACATACCAGAGGGAGTAGCCGAAGGCTTCGGGCATGCTGTGCCCGCTGTCGAGGCGGCCGAAGAAGACCAGCGAGGAAATGCCGATGCCGAGTGCCGAACCCAGTTGGGCGACGGTATTGAACAGGCCCGAGGCCGAGCCGGCCGATTCGTGCGGCACCGTCGACAGGGTCAGGTCGGCGAGCGGTGCGATGATGAGACCGAATCCGATGCCCATGAGGGTGATCGGAATCGCGTTCTGCGCCACCGTCATTCCGGTGCCGTCGGGGGCGACCAGGGCGTGGTAGAGCAGTGCGCCGCCCGCGGAGATGACGCCGCCGATCTGCAGCACGGTCCGGCCGAAGCGCGGCACCAGGACCTGGGTGGACACAGCCGCGCCCACCATGAGCGCGAGCGAGAGCGGGATGCCCGACAGGCCCGCCTTCAGCGGCGACCAGCCCAGGCCCATCTGCAGATAGAGGGTCCACGCGAGGAAGAAGATGCCGGAGGTGAGGCCAAAGCACAGCTGTACGGCCAGTCCGGCGGAGAAGGTGCGCGCCCGGAACAGCGACGGCGGGACCAGTGGCCGGCCACCGCGGCGGGCGAGGCGGGCCTCGTAGCGGACGAACAATGCCAGCACGGGCACCGCGGCGATGAGCATGGCGATCGACCATGCGGGCCAATCGAGTTCGCGGCCCTGGGTCAGCGGCAGCATGAGCAGGAACAGGCCGGTGGTGACCAGTGCGACGCCGGGCAGATCCAGGCGGGTCGCCTGCTCGGACCGGGACTCGTACACGACGAAGGCCGCGGCGATCAGGCCGAGGATGCCCAGCGGCAGATTGACCAGGAAGATGGGCCGCCAGTGCAGGTCGAACAGATTGGCCTCGACCAGCGCCGCGCCGACCAGCGGGCCGGCGACGGTTCCGAGCCCGAGCACTACGCCGTAGACGCCGAACACCTTGGAGCGTTCGTTTTCGGGGAAGGTCACGTGCACGGTCGAAAGCACTTGGGGCACCATGATCGCCGCGCTCGCGCCCTGCAGGATGCGCCCGATCAGCAGCATCTCGGGCCCGCTGGCGATGCCGCAGACCAATGAGGTGAGGGTGAAAGCCGCGACGCCGAGCATGAACACTCGCTTGCGGCCGAACATGTCACCGAGGCGCCCGCCGGTAATGAGCCCGAGAGCGAATGCCAGCGCGTAGCCGCCGGTGATCCACTGCACCTGCGCGGAGGTCGCACCGAGATCCTGGACCAGATTCGGGATCGCGATGTGGACGACGGTCACATCCACCGCGTCCATGAAAGCCGCCGCCAACAGCACGGCCAGGGCCACCCACCGCCGGGGGTCAGCGGCCTGCGCACGTTCTTCAGAGATGCCGGTGATTGTCATGCATCGAAGTTAGGAGCCCATTAGGACACTCAAAGTCCTGTTAGCCAGTCGTTTGCCTTGTGACCTGGATTACAGCACTCAGGGCTGGTCGGTGCGCACCGCGTAGTGCAGCACGGCCCCGACCTCCGCACGGGTGGGCGGTGCCTCCGAGGCCATGCCGTGCAGGATCAGTCCCGTCATCGCGCTCGTCGCCGCACGCGCCGCGACGGGTTCGAGATAGGGCGCGAGAACCTGCAGGGACAGTTCGCTGAAGCGCTGTGCGAGCGGCCGCAGTCCCGGGCGGCGGGCGGCGGCGACATACAGCTCGAATTCGAAGGTCTGCCGTTCGTGCTCCTCGCCGAAACAGCGCATGACCGCATCCACCAGCGATTCCACCACCTGGTGCGGAGTGTCGCTGCCGTGCTCGGCAATCCAGTCCTCGAGATACCGCGCATACCGATCGACCATGCGCTCCACCGCGGCGCCGATGAGGTCGTCCCGATCGGCGAAATAGTAGGTGGTGGAGCCCAGCGGTACGCCGGCCTCCTCGGCGGCCGCGCGGTGGGTCAGACCCTCCACGCCCCGCTTGGCCAGCACCCGCTCGGCGGCCTCGGCAATGACCTCACGGCGCGGTTTGTCGGTGCGGCGGCGGCGCTGGGCGGTCGGCGGCATGGAATCCTCTCGAGTGTGTACGGATGTACAGCGCGAGCGTACAGAGCCGCGCTCACAGCAGCCGTAATTGGCGCGCGGGTTCGGGTTTCGCCGGCGTGCGCGCCGCGATGTACTCCGGCCAGGTCGGCAGTCCGTGCTGCCGCGCCCTGGCGTCCACATGGGCGGTGACCCGGCGAACGTAGTCCTCGGGCATGGCCTCACGGCGACCGTAACCGGCGGCGAATCGCCGGGCCAATCGCGGCGGCAGGTCAGCCGCCACACGGTGCAGAAACCAGGGCCGCAGCACTGCTTTCAGGCGCATGACATCCGGAAACACCACCAGCGCACCGGCATCCACACAGGCATCGACGAGCGCGTCCAGCGCCGCCGGATGATCCCCGACGTGCGGGATGATCGGCGCGATGAGCACACCGGCGGGGACTCCGGCCGCGCGCAGGGCGCGAATCGTGTCCAGCCGCGCCCGCGGCGGCGAGGCCGCGGGCGCGAAGGCACGCCGGACGCGATCGTCCAGCGACCCGAGCGAGGTCATCACCAGCACGTCCGCGCACTCGGCGGCGCGGGCGAACAATTCCGTATCCCGTTTCAGCAGAGCGCTTTTCGTAGTCGTCGTGAAGTTCACGCCATGGTCGGCAAGGGCTGTCAGGATCTCCGGCATGAGCCGGTACCGGGCCTCGGCGCGCTGATAGCAGTCGGTGGAGGTGCCCACCATCACCCAATCCCCCCGCGCCCTCCCCCGACGCAACTCGGCCCGCAATATATCGGCGGCATTGACCTTCACCACGATCTGATTGCTGAAGTCCTCGGTGATCCCGAACCCGAAGCGCTGATGCCCGGTACGGGCGAAGCAATAGGTGCAGCCGTGCGCGCACCCCCGATACGGGTTCAGCGTCCACGCCATCCCGCCCGCCGGAGCACCGGCCATGCGATTGAGCATGGTGCGGGCCCGTATCTCGTGAAAGGCCATGCCCCCGAACGCGGCCACGCGGCCGCGCCGGGGGTCGTCGATTTCGAAGAGTTCGTCCGTCGTCACGGCCTGTCACATGCCCGGGTTGGAGAACAGCTCGAACCGATTGCCGCTCGGATCGATGAGCCGCACGTACTTCAGGCCGTCGGGAGTGCCGTCGGGCCCGAATTCGACTACCGCGCCGTACCTTTCGGCCGTCTCCGTCAGCGCGGGCACGTCGCCGACGAGAAACGAGGGGATGAGGTACTCCGGCCCGTCCGGCCGCAGGTCGTACATGCCGCCGCTGGGCCATTGCAGGCCGGTGAAGATGTTGTAGTACTGCCGGCCTCCGGCATTCGCATCGAATTCGAATCGCCAGCCGAAGGCTTCGGTGTAGAAGTCCGTGGCGGCATCCGGCGCGGCGGAGCCGATTTCGAACCAGGCCATGGATCCGCGGGCGGGCGAGAAGCCGCCCGGCGCGGCGCCGTCCGGTACGGGGACGAGAGTGAAGAGGTTGCCGCGCGGATCGGCCAATTCGGCGGTTCCCGCGGTCGGCGTCGACACGATGGTCGCACCGAGCCGGCTTAGCCGGGCGATATCGTCGTCCACATCGGCGGAGGCGATGGCTATGCGCAGATACTCACCACCGGTGCGGTTTCCGACGATCGCGCCCATGGGCGACGTCGCGGCCGGAGCGAAGATGAGCAGATCGTCGGTGTGCGGCCTGGGCTCGAAGGTCCAGCCGAGCAGCCGCCCGTAGAACTTCTCGACCGCCGAGGCATCGGGTGTGACGAATTCGAACCAGCAGACCTGTCCGGATGTTGTGGCGTTCATGGCGATTGCCTCCTTCAAACGATCTTGACGCCGAAGCGGCGGCCGAGGGCCAGGCCCACCGCGGAGTGGAAGTGGGCGTACATCTCCAGGCCACGCGCCGTGACCAGCGGCCCGAGGTCCACGATGTCGGTCCAGCCGTATTCCCGGAGCAGCTGGGCGGCACGGCCTTTCGCCGCCTCGTCGTCACCGGAGACGAACATGGTGTGGTCGCCGCCGCCGATCGACTTCGGGTCGACGACGGTTTCCTGCTCCTGGGTGACGAAGCTCTTCACCACCCGGGTCTCGGGCAGGGCTCGCTGGATCTGTTCGGCGAGACTGTCGCTGTCGACCGGATCGAGCAGCGGCATGAAGCCCCACGGCGTCGGCCATTTGTGAGCCGAATCATGCTGGTAGACATAGGGAACGGCGTAGTCGATCAGGGTCTTGCCGGCCAGCTGGTCCTTGATCGCGGTGAGCGCGTTCAGCGCGTGGTCACCGGAGATACCGTTGATGACGAGGTCCGCCGCCGCCGCGGCGTCGGCGAAGGTGCACACGGTCGCGCCCGGATGAGCGGCCAGCCAGTCGCGATAGGGCGGGGTGCCCATGTGGTCGGGTGCGGTGCGCGCCAGGGTGGCATCGGGATCGCGGGTGCCGACGATGACCTCGTGACCGAGTTCCAGGAGCTTGGCGGCATGACAGCGGCCGCCGGCGCCGGTGCCCAGAATGGCAATCTTCATGATCGAACCTCCTACTTGTTCCAGGTAATGGGTGGGGTGTGAATGCCGGGCCGCATGAGCAGGTAGTCGCGCACATTGGTGGCCGACCCGTCGGCCGTGTGTTCCTGCAGGCTGACCCCGGCCATCGTCAGCTCGGAGCCGTCGACGCCGTAGCTTTTGACCCAGTACTCGACCGCCGAGCTGTGCCCGCGGGTGTAGGGCATACCGAATCGGACGTCGTAGCGGGCGATGTGCGGGAAGATCCCGGCCAGGTCGGCCACCCGCGCCGCTCGCCCGTGCACGATGTCGTCGAATGGATGCTGACCGACGCAGTCGAGGGCGTATCGCTGCCCCATGCGGTCCAGATCCATAGCGCTCCAGGCGCTTTCATACTGCGCGGCCCATTGTGCCGCCACCTCGACCATATTCATCACCACTCCTTTCCGACGCGTTGTTTCGCGGGCGGAACCGCGCCACGGTCGCCTCGAAGTCCTCGACCCCCAGGTAGAGGGTGACTCCGATGTTCGGCGCGATGGCGTTCATGGGCTCCTCTCACACTCGTCTCTGATTTGCGAACTGGTAGCTGAAATGAATGTACACATGTACTGTACAGTTGTACATACTGGTTCGATTCACATGCGGATCTCGGCGGCAAGCCAGTCGATGGGCTCGCGCTGGTGCCGCAGGAACAGGTCTTCGAGCAGGTAGTCGCCGGCCAGCGCCCGCCAGCGGCCGTAGCGGTCGGTCATATCGGCGACGATCTGCTCGGCGGGAGCGGTATCGGTGTCGTAGAGCAGGTGGGCGTAGAGCTTGGCGTCCCACGGTGGTACGACATCGAAGGAGTCGTAGTGGTGCAGGGTCATGAACAGCAGGTTGCCCACCGATGCCGGGCCGATGCCGTAGAGCGTCAGCAGTGCCCTGCGCGCTTCGGCACGGTCCATGGCGCGCAGGGCGTCCTCGTCGAAACCGCCGTCCAGGACCGATTCGGCAATGCGGACAAGAGATTTGGCGCGGTACCCGAGCTTCATCGCCCGCAGCTCGCCCTCACCCGCCGCGACGATGTCCCGCGGCTGCCAGAACGCCTGCAACTCCCGGCCGTCGAACCGCAACCGCGTGCCGTAGGCATCGAAGACCGAGTTGACCATTCTGCTGATCCGGCCGGCGGTGGCCATCTGCAGCAGCGCCAGCACGCTGACCCATTCGTAGAGGGAGAACGCACAGCTGACCCGCATGCCGCCGATCCGCTCGAGCGGCCCCGCGAGCGTGGGATCGTCGGCGAAATGGCGGCAGTACCAGGACAGGTCGGTGTCCAGGTCGTACCGCCACCGCAGCTCGTAGTCGAGTGACTCCAGCACGTGCCGCGGCGGCGATCCGGATGCGAACACGGTCACCCCGATCTTGGGATCGTCGCGAGATCCGTTGTCGTCCATACGGATACCGAGCAGGCGACCATCCCACCGGATCGTCTGCCAGTGCACGCCCGGCTCATGGTGATTGGTGGGGTCCGGCAGTGTGGACGGCTTCGACGTGGTGGAGTCGAAGTCGAACGGGGCCGGTGGGCGCAGTGTGAAGTTCGCGTACGCGGTGAGTTCGACCGGATCGCGAGGGCTCGGTGCCATTGCTTTCGCCTTCCGAAGAGTCGATTTGCGCTGACCTCACCCACCGTAGGAATTCAATAGGTCATTCAGGGACCTATTGAGGCGACGCGACCATGCGGTCGACATCCCGCCGCACGTACTCGGCGGTGAAAGAGTTCTTCGCCGCCAGCAGTTCCGCCGGGGTGCCCTGGAATACGATCCGCCCGCCGTGGCGGCCGCCGTCGGGGCCGAGGTCGATGATGTGGTCGGCGTGTTCGATGACATCCAGGTCGTGTTCGATGACCAGCACCGTATTGCCGGCGTCCACCAGCCGGTCGAGCAGGGCCAGCAAGGTGCTGATGTCGGACATGTGCAGGCCGGTGGTCGGCTCGTCGAGGATGTAGAGGCCACCGGACTTGCCCAGTTCGCCGGCCAGCTTCAAGCGCTGCCGTTCGCCACCGGACAGGGTCGAAAGCGGTTGGCCCAGAGTGAGATATGCCAGACCGACCTCGACCAGTGAGCCGATCTTGCGGCGAATGGCTCGATCGGCGAAGAAGTCGGCGGCCTCCTCCGCGGTCAGCGCCAGCACGTCCACGATCGTCCTGCCGTGCAAGGTGTATCGGAGGACGTCCGGGTCGTAGCGGTCGCCGCCGCAGCGTTCGCAGAGGGTGGTGACGGGGTCCATGAACGCCATATCGGCGGTGATCTCGCCGCGCCCGCCGCATTCCCGGCAGGCGCCCTTGCTGTTGAACGAGAACAGCCCGGCATCGACGTGGTTGGCGTCGGCGAACGCTTTGCGGATGGCGTCCATGACGCCGAGATGGCTCACCGGCGTCGAGCGTGTGGAGGAGCCCAGCCCGGCCTGGTCGACCACGATCGCCTCGGGATGCTCGATGGCGAACACCTCGGTCACGAGCGTGGATTTGCCCGAGCCGGCCACACCGGTGAACACTGTGAGGACGCCGGTCGGAATGTCCACGCTCACATCCCGCAGGTTGTGCAGATCGGCGTGCTCGATGCGCAGAAATCCGGTGGGCGTGCGGAATTCGGTCTTCACCCGGCTGTGGCGGCGCAGCGCGCGCCCGGTCGCGGTGTCGGCCTCGCACAGACCGGCGTAGTCACCCCGGTACACGATTTCGCCGCCGTGCACGCCCGCGGCCGGTCCCATATCGACGATATGGTCGGCGACGGTGATCACGTCGCGGTCGTGTTCGACCACCAGCACGGTATTGCCCTTGTCGCGCAACTGCTTCAGCAAGGCGTTCATCCGGCCCACATCCCGCGGATGCAGGCCGACGCTGGGCTCGTCGAAAACGTAGGTGATCCCGGTCAGCGCGGAACCGAGGAAGCGCACCATCTTCAATCGCTGCGCCTCACCGCCGGAGAGGGTCGTGGTCTCGCGGCCGAGATTCAAATAGCCCAAACCGATGTCGTCGAGCCGGCGCAGTCCGGCAATGGCCTGTTCGGCCAGCGCATTGGCGAGCGGATGATCGATCTTGCCGAGCACCTCGATGAGCTCGGCGACCTCCATGGTCGAGTAGTCGTGGATGGTGTAGCCGTTGATCTTCGTCCGCAGTGCGGCCCGATTGAGCCGCGCACCGTGACACAGCGGGCACGTGCCCTGAGTCGTGAAGTGCTCCACCGCTTTTCGTGTGCGCGCCGACAGCGTCGACAGATCCCGGTTCAGATACAGGCGGTTGAACTTGTCGACGAGACCCTCGTAGCTGGTCCACGGTCCGCTGAGCTTCGGCTGCACACCCTCGCCCGGACCGTGGACGAGATTGTTCCACTCGGTCTCGCTGTACTCCCCCACCTGCTTGTCCAGATCGAACAGGCCCGAGGCGGCGAACATCTGCCACTGCACGGTGCCGACCGCGAACAAGGGAAACCGCAGCGCCCCTTGATTCAGCGACAGCGATCTGTCGATCATGGCGTCCACATCGACCGTGGTCGTCCGCCCCAGCCCGGCACAGGCCGGGCAGGCGCCCTCGGGGGTGTTGAACGAGTACACCGTCGCCATCCCCGCCGACGGCTCCCCCGCCCGTGAGAACAGCACGCGGATGATCGAATAGATATCGGTGCTGGTGCCGACCGTCGAGCGGGCATTGCCGCCGATCGGTTTCTGATCGACCACCACCGCGGTGGTCAAGCCGTCGATACGGTCGGCGTCGGGCTTCTCGTGGCGCGGCATCCGGTTGCGCACGAACGTCGTGAAGGTCTCGCCCAGTTGCCGTTGCGATTCCACCGCAATGGTCCCGAACACCAGCGACGACTTGCCCGAACCCGATACCCCGGTGAATACGGTGATCGCGTTCTTGGGAATCGAGAGCGAGATGTTCTTCAGATTGTGTTCCCGCGCACCGTCGATGACGATCCGATGCACCGGATCATCCAGCGGCCCGGCGGATTCCGGTGCGCGCTCAGCCATTGACGGCCCTGTCGATGCGCAGCGCCACGTCGAGGCTGTCGAGCACGGTGTCCGGTCCGATCGTGTTGACAGCCTTGCCGTTCAGGCAGTCCAGGACGTGGTCGATCATGCCGGAGTACTGGTTGACGTCGGGGACCTCGAGCCGCTCGGCGCCCGCATCGGAGTACAGCGTGACGGTGGAGTCGGGCTTGCCGTCGAAGCCCATGGTGAAAGTGCATTCGAGCGTGGCCTTTTCGAAGACGGCGCGGTAGCCGCCGCGGCAGCCGTAGCTCATCGGCAGCATCGACGAGGTCGAGCAGCGGACGAGCGCGCTCGGATAGGCGAGCAGCGCATCCACCGCGGCGGCCTCGGAATCCTTGGCTGTCGCGGCGACTTCGATATCAGCGGGGACGCCCAGCGCCCGGATGATGGTGTCGAGATCGCCGAGCATCGAATCCAGGGGTATCTCCTTCAGGCCGATGCTCGCGCCCGGCCACAACAGCGCCGTATTCGTTTCCACCGTGAGCTGCAACAGCCGGCCGTGCGCCCCTGCGGTGACGGCGTCGACCAGCATGCGGCTCTGCGGCACGAAACGGTTGAACATATCGACGAACACCTGCTTGTCACTCGCGGCGGAGGCCGCGACGATCCGGCGGGCGTCATCCATATCGGGCGCCAGCGGCAGCTCGGTCAGCACGTGCTTGCCCGCGGCCAAGGCGCGCAGGACGTGCTCGGTGTGCAGGCGCGTGGGCAGGCAGATGTCGATCAGATCGATGCTCGGATCGGCGTAGATCGAGTCCAGATCGGTGGTGGTCGGATAGCCGAACTGCGCGCCCATCTGCTCGGCCTTGGCGGGCGTATGCCCGTAGATGACCACGTCGACGTCCGGATGAGCCTTGAACCCGGCGGCGTGCGCCTGGGCGATGCTCGTGCCGAGAAGCGCGACCTTCACGATGACCCCTTTCATTCTGCGTCGACTCGCGTTGCCACGACGCTAGAAGTCCAATAGGTCATCAACTGACCTATTGAGGTGTCAGGATGGGGTTTGTGCGTGATCCATCAGGCCGGCTGTTACAACTGCTCTCCCTGCTCCAGTCCCCGCGGGAATGGACCGGTATCGAGCTCGCCGAACGGTTGCGGGTTACCCCGCGAACGATTCGCCGCGACATCGAGCGACTGCGCGAACTCGGCTATCCCGTCCACGCCACCCAGGGCAATATCGGCGGCTACCGACTAGCCGCGGGCACCGCCATGCCGCCACTGGTCCTTGACGACGAGGAAGCCGTCGCCATCGCCATCGGCCTGCGCACCGCGACCACCGCCACGATCACCGGTATCGAGGACGCCGCACTGCGCGCCCTGGCCAAACTCGAACAGGTCCTGCCCAGCCGATTGCGCCACCGCCTCTCGGACGTGTCCGATGCCGACGTGCTGCCCGTGCCCGGGCCCCCGATCGCCCCGGAAACCCTGGCGGCGCTGGCCGCCGCCTGCCGCGCCCGCGAGAAGGTCCGCTTCACCTACACCAAGGCCGGCGAGGACGTCTCCAAACGCTTCGTCGAACCCCATCGCCTCATTGCCGCCGGAGCCCGTTGGTATCTCATCGCTTTCGACTCCGACCGCGGCGATTGGCGCACCTTCCGCCTGGACCGCATCGACGCCGTCCACCGCACCGGCCTCCGCGTGCCCGCCCGCGAACTCCCCGACGGCATGGACGCCGCCGCCTGGCTCACCCGCTCGCTGCGCCGCACCGGCGCCATCCAAGCCCGCATCCTGCTGCACGAGCCGGTCGAAACGGCCCGTCATCGCCTGAGCGCGCGCCAGGGTCTGCTCGAGCCCGCCGACGAGCACACCTGCACCCTCACCACCTACCCCGACGCACCCCACTACACGGCCTACAACATCGCCCTGCTCCCCATCCCCTACACCCTGCTCGACCCACCCGAACTGGCTCCGCTCATTCGCGCCATCGGCGAACGCGCCATCGCAGCCACCACTCACTCCCAGCCCTGACCGGCCACGCATCGTCCGCTGGGTTCCCGACGTCAATCGAGGACGACACTCTCGATGAGCACGGTGAATACCGCTGCCTCCCAAGGGTTCGCCTCGACCCCGGCAAGGATCGCATCCAGCAACGGCGCGTAGGCCAGACTGCCCGGGCCATAGTGCCCGCTGGCGCGGGCACTGGCCATGACGGCTTGGATAATGATCGCGTAGACCTCGGGGCGCGGGACGGAGACGGCTCTGCCGGCGGCTTCGGTGCGTTGCAGCAGGAACTCGGCAGCGGCGATAACGTCTGCCAGGACCTGGATTTCGAGCTCGCGCGTGCTGTCGGCCGAGGGCATGCCGTCACCACGCTCGATGCTTGCCGCGCAGGCGATGCGTGTTGCGGAGAGGGACGCGGTGGAGTTCACGGCCACCGGCTACGAGCGGTGGAGCATCAGGCGCGGGTGCGGTCGGGAGATGGCCGTCGGCAGCGATCCGCAGCGCACCCGGCACGGCGGCGAGACAGCCGAGTAGAACTACGACCAATGAAACTGTTTCCCAGAGCATTTCGACACCCCTCGCGAATGCTGTTCGTGGACTGGCGGACATGTTCAGTAGACACCCATTCACGCATCGCTGTACGTTCACAAAGGACATCCACTGAAATACACTGGACGTCCACGACGGACATGCCCGCGGAAGTCACTCCCCAGATAGCGAGGCTAACGAAATGGCCGGATCAACGGTCTCTCGTAGGGATTTCGGGAATTTCATGTACGAGCTTCGAACGCATGCTGCGCGGAGTACGCTCGCTGCCGGACTGCACCTGGAAGTCTCCCGCCAAACGATCATGCGCCTCGAGGAGGGGTTGCCGACCAAGGTAACGACTCCGCAGCTCAAGAGCTTGCTGGATTTCTATGAAGCCGACGCCGAGACTCGAGCTGAAGCGCTGATGCTGTGGGGCGAAATCAAAGAACAGGATAAGACGGCTAAAGCGCAAGGGAATTCAAAGGGATACTGGCAGGCATACGCGGATCAGGTCGCATCGCATTTTCCGCGCTATCTACGGCTGGAAGGCGCGGCCAACCGCGTCACTTCCCACCAACTCGTGCTTGTCCCAGGACTTCTGCAGACTGCCGATTATCGCCGCGCGATCGCCAAAATCGATGCCCCGGAGTTGTCCGCGGTGAATACCGAACGCCGCGTCGAACTGGCGGCGCGCCGACAGGCGAGGCTCGACGATGCCGACTTCCAGATGAATGCCCTTGTCTCCGAAGCCGTGCTGCGGCATCAGCCGGGCAGCCCAGCAGTCATGGCGGCGCAACTGCGCTGGCTCGCGGAGGCGGGCGAACGTGACAATATCCGAATCCGCGTCATTCCGTTCCGGGTCGGTCCGCATCGCGGACTGAACATCCAATCGTTCACGCTGCTGGAGTTTCCGCGCGGCTCCAGCGGTCTCACGGTGCCTCCCGTGGTGTACCTGGAGGGTGCGGTCGGCGCTCTGTACCACGAACGCGAGGACGTCATCGATCGCTATCGGGAAGCGATCTCGGAGTTGCGAGCGGTAGCGTTGAGTGAGCAAGACACCAGAGACATGGTGCTCGAAATTGCAGAGGAGTACGCGGCGTGACTATCGATCTGTCCGGCGCAGAATGGTTCAAATCCTCCCGGTCCTCGAATGCCAGCGAGTGTGTCGAGATTGCCTTCGTCGGCCACGAAGCCGGTCACGTCGGCATACGGGATTCCAAGGACCCCGCCGGTCCCGCGCTCGTCTTCAGCGGGCCGCAGTGGGACCGGTTCCTGCACAGCGGCATCTGGCGGGGCTGAGCTAGCCGCTCCAGGGTTCGCGGCTGGTGAAGATGTCCACATTGGCCATGAGTTCTTCGAGGAAATCACCGGGGCGCATGCGGCGGGCGTGGGCGCGTTCGGCGTCGGTGATGGGGACGACGTTCATGATGCGGATGGGCTCGTCGTCAATCCAGATGCAGTCCTGGCCGTTCGGGGTGAGGGGGCCGGCGACGAAGATGGCGTCGCAGCCGGGGAAGCCGGGGAAGTCCTCGTCGAGTTCGATCATGTGGCCCCAGTTCACCTGGTTTCCGGTGAGCCAGGGGTAGACGGCGAGGTTGGCCAGTTGGCGGGCGATGGCTTCCTCCACCGAGCGATCGAGCCAGCCCCGGCAGGCGAAGCGGAGTTCGGCGCGCCCGCCATTGCCGGGTCCGGGGGTGGTGGGCAGTTCTCCCGCCGACATTCCGATGGTGGCGAACGAGGTCATGGGCACATCGTCGGCGGGGTGGAAGATGAAGACGTCGACGCGGCCGATCGGTCCCGGTCCGCCCTCGAATACGTAACCGTCGTCCTCCAGTCCCCAGCTCTCCCGTAAGTCGCGAAAAACCCCGCGCAGCAACGGAGATGCGCCCACCCTGAATCCTTCCATCTCTCCCGCATCGATCTGGTGGCGGAATCACCTGTCGTGCAGGATGGTTCGGGCCGCCCGCATGACTCGCCCTCGATGCCTTGATAATCCGGCAACCTTACTGCGCTGCGATCGAGGCCGGTGCAGGCGACCCTCCCAACCAGTGCGGGCGGCCCGGCTACCGCGGATCACCCCCCATAGGCGCCGCACGAAATATCGATCTGGGCATTGGTGATCGAACGAGCCCGGTCGGAGGCGGCGAAGGCGGCGACCTGGCCGACGTCGGAGAGGGTGGCGGCCCGCTTCAGCAGGGTGCTGTCGACAATGCTCTGCTTGGCCATCTCGGTCTGCGGGATATCGGGCAGGGATTCCGGGATGCCGCTGGTGCGGAGGGTGAGGACGCGGACATTGTGCGGGCCCAGCTCACAGGCCCACTGGCGGCGCAGCGCTTCGATGGTGTCGCTGCCGATCTGCACGGTGCCCAGCCCGGGCGCCCGGTTGCCGTAGTCGGAGCCGCCGAAGAACAGGATCACGCCCGATTCCTGGGCGACCATGTGCTTGGCGGCGGCCTGGGTGGTGATCAGCTGGGAGGTGACGAGCCGGGATATGGAGTGCGCGAAGTCGGCCACCGGGATATCGGCGAGCATGCCGAACAGCGACTCCTGGGCGATGACGTTCACCGAAATATCCAGGCTGCCGGTCTTTTCGACAATGGCGGCGGCGTGGTCGTGCACGGCGGCGGCATCCAGGGCGTCCACGGCGGCGGTCTCGACGCGGCCGCCGTCGGCGCGGATCTTGTCGGCGGCGGCGTCCAGGGTGGCGGCGGTGCGGCCGACCAGGAAGCAGTTCGCGCCTTCGGCCGCGAAGCCCGCGGCAATGGCGGAGCCGATGTCACCGGCGGCGCCGTAGACGACTGCGGTCTTGTTCTCGAGGAGCATGAGCGTCTCTTTCGTGTGAGGGAGTCCTGCTGACACGAAAGACGCTATTTCGACAGTAGTTTCGGCCACATCGGTCGACTTACCGGCGTCCCGGGACGATGACCGGGATTGAATGAGTCATTCAGCTGGGTCACAGCCCGAGCTGGGCGAGTTCGGCCCGGCGCGCGACACCCAGCTTGGGATAGGCGTTGTACAGGTGATGGCCGATGGTCCGCGGGCTGAGGAACAGTCGCGCGCCGATCTCCTTATTGCTGTAACCGGCGGCCGCCAGGCGAACCACCTGCAGTTCCTGCGGCGTGAGCTGGGCGAGCGGATCGGTGCGGCGGGCCATCGCCGGCTGCTCGCCGAGCGCGGCGAGTTCGGCGTGCACCCGGCTCACCCAGGCGCGTGCTCCGAGGCGGTCGAAGGTGTCCAGTGCCTCGACCAGCTGGCCGCGGGCATCGGACCGTCTGCGACGGCGGCGCAGCCACTCGCCGTAGACCAGCTGGGTTCGCGCACGGTCATAGGGGCTGCCGTGCTGCGCGAGCGCGACCGAATAGTGCTCTTCCGCGTCGTCGCCGGTCGACAGCAAGGCCCGGCAGCGCCTCGACAGCGCTTCCGCCGCAGGGCTTCCGACGCTCTCGGCCCATTTGCCGAAGGCGGCGAAGTGCTTCTCGGCCCGGTCGCGGTCACCGCCGCGCACGGCGGCCTCGACGTGGTCGGGCACGGCGCGGAGGAGGAAGTCGTGGGCGGCGGGGCCGGTGCAGACGCCGTCGAGCCGGTCCACCGCGGCTGTCAGATCGCCGCCGGCCAGGTCCGCGATCGCGAGTCCCCACTCGGCGAGCGCCGCGTGCGTGCGGTGCGTCCCCGACAGGCCCGGGAGGACTTCGCGAGCCAGGGCACGGCATTCCGGCTCGTCCCCGCCGACCGCGGCCAGCCATACCTCGATCGCCCGCAGCGCGGCCGCCTCGGTCGGCATGCCGAGTTCCTCGCTCAGCGCGACGCCCTCGGCCACGGCTGCTCTCGCCTCGCCGAAGGCTCCGGTGAACGTGTGCGCGAGTGCGGCCAGTTCGAGCGCGTACGGAATCCATTGCAGCTCACCGGTCGCCCGCGCGCCCGAGACCACCTCGTCCATGATCGCGGCGGTGGCCGCATCATCGGCCAGCATCAATCCGCTGAATCCCGCGACGATCTTGTGCAGGTCGTCCACCGACTCCCCGTGTGCCGCACGGATTTGCGCCGCCATGGCCGCCACCGCCGGTGCAGGCTTGCCGCCGAGCAGCTCCGCCCAGGCGATCTGCGCCGACACATGCGGGCGCAGTGGCGAGTTCTCGGGTAGCCGAATGGAATTCAGCAGCTCGGTGCCCCGCACCAGCAGCTCGCGATCCGCCGCGTCCCGTGCACAGCAGATCGCCTCGGCCAAGATGAACGCCGCCCGCTCGGGTTCACTGTCCGCGATCAGCGCCGCCGCCTGCAAACTGAGTTCGGCGTCGGCGGCCGGCGAGGTCCGCTCGTATTCCACCTGGGCTCGGATATGCGTTGCGTCGGCGTGGATTCCGAGGTTCTCGGTCAGCGATACCGCCTCGGCGGCCAGGCGGGTGGCGCGATCCGGTTTGCCCGCGTCGTATGCGGCGCGGGCAGCGAGCAGAATGCGATGCGCCTTCCGTTCGGGGTCCACGCTGAGCCGTCCCGCACGGTCGTAGGCCGCGGAGACGGCCATGGCGCCGCCGCGGCGCTGCTGACGCTGGGCGGTCTGTTCGAGCGCGGCGGCCACGCGCTCATCGGGTTTGGTGGTCGCCGCCGCGAGATGCCATGCGCGGCGGTCGGCGTCCGCGGGCTCGGTCAGTGCCCGGGCGAAATTCTCGTGCACGGTGATCCGCTGATGATGCGGTGCGTTCCGATAGACGGCCGCCCGAATCAGCGGATGCCGGAAGACGATCCGATCGGGCTCGGCGGAGACCAGCCCCGCCCGCTCCGCCGGCTCCAGGTCCGCGTTCGACAGTCCTTGCAGGGCGGCGACATCGAACACCGTGCCGATATCGGCGCCACTGTCCGACGCCGCGATCAGCAGCAGAGTCCTCGTGCCCGAAGGCAGTTCGGCGATCTGGGCACGAAAACTCTCCTGCACCCGCGACGACACCGCCACGGGACCGACCTCGTGCCCCGGATCGATGCGCCCGGTGGTTTCCGCGGTGCGCCGCGCACCGCCCAATTCCAGCAAGGCCAGCGGATTCCCAGCCGATTCCGCCAGAACCCGCTCACGGCCCGGAACGGTGAGACCGGGCGTATGCCGGTCGAGCAGGCCGACCGCGGCCGCCCGCGGCAGCCCGGACAACCGCATGGTCGCGATCCCCGGAGTCGGGAAAGGCAGCGCGGTGTCGCGCACCCCGAGAATCATCGCCATCGCATCCGCACCGAACCGCCGGGCAGCGAACAACAGTGCATCCGTGGAACTTTGGTCGATCCACTGCGCGTCATCGATCAGCAGCAGCGTCGGCGTCTCGGCAGCCAGTTCCGCCAGCAGCGTCAATGTCGCCGCACCGACCAGGAATCGATTGACCTCCGTCGTCTCGTCCTGCCCGAATGCCGCCCGCAGCGCCGCCGCCTGCGGTCCGGGCAACCCGTCGATCCGCTCCGCGAAGGGATACAGCAGCATGTGCAGCACCCCGAACCCCAATTCGGCCTCGGATTCGATTCCGACCCCGCGCAATACCCGCATCCCCCCGGCGGCCCCGGCCGCATACTCCAGCAGCGCCGTCTTCCCGATCCCCGCCTCCCCCCGAATCGCCAGCACCCGACCACGCCCCGCCGCCGCAGCGGCCAGCAGCCCATCGATTTCGGCCAGCTCGGCGTCCCGTCCCACCAGCATGGTAGTCAGCGTAATCTCGCAGGGATTATCTCGGCTCGGTGTCCTGGGGTTCGCGGCGCGTGCCGCTGCGGGCGACGGCGACTCCGGCCAGGCAGAGCAGGCCGCCCGCCAAGGCCAGGGGGCCGGGAACTTCGCCGAGGGCGAGCCAGGACATCAGGATCACCAGGGCGG
Source organism: Nocardia sp. NPDC127526 (assembly GCF_042672265.1). Taxonomy (NCBI): domain Bacteria; kingdom Bacillati; phylum Actinomycetota; class Actinomycetes; order Mycobacteriales; family Nocardiaceae; genus Nocardia; species Nocardia sp. NPDC127526. The sequence continues at coordinate 80,160 of NZ_JBHXVO010000029.1, forward strand.
GTACGGCGTAGGTGGTGACGCCCATGCGGCCGGCGGTGGTGACTTGCAGGGCCGAGGCGTGGGCCAGGGCGGGTTTCTGGGCTATGACCGAGATGGCCCGGCTGGCCGCGGCGAGCACGCACAGGATGACGCCGAGGACGGTGGCGGCGCCATTGGCGTTGGAGAGGCCCACAGCACCACGGTCACGGCGGCGGCCGTAATGGCACGTCCCTGGTCGGATCGAACGGTCAGCACCATGCACCGAACGTAGAGCACGATCTCGGTGAATTACACGCGATTTTCGGACGTCGCGTCGTGGATATCCGCCCGGGTCAGTCACCTCCGGCGGGGAGGCGGGATTCCAGGATCGGGGCGATTTCGGTTGACTTGTCGGCGTTGAGCATTCCGGTGTGCCAGGCATCGATGGGGACGCGATCGATTCGGCCGGTGATGTATTCGCGCCAGGTGTCGGCGAGCCGGTCGCGGCCGGGCTCGCGGGCGGAGGTGAAGAGCAGCGCGTCGCCGGTGAAGCGGCCCGGGGTATAGGGCACCGGGTTGGAGAAGCTCTCCAGGACGCGTTCGACGTGTCGCGGTGTGAGGACTCCGGCCCGGGTGATTCGATCGGCGAGCAGGGCGTAGAACTCTTCGAGGTTGTCGATGGCCGGAATATCGTCCAGGCCCAGGGCTTCTCGCCAGCCACCGAGAATGCGGCCGACGGCTTCCGCCACCTCCTTCGGTTCGGGTTCGGGTGCGTCGTGCGGGCCGGTTTCCGGGCTGGCGTCCACGAGGGCGAGCAGGCCGACGGGGTGGCCGAGTTCCTGCAGGCGCACGGCCATGGCGTGGGCGATCTGGCCGCCCAGGGACCAGCCCAGCAGGTTGTAGGTGGTGCCGGGGAAGCGGTCGAGAATCTCGCGGACGTAGCGGTCGGCGTAGGCGGCAACCGTTTCCGGGCGGGATTCGTCGGCGACGATGTAGGGATCCTGCAACCCGTAGACGGGGCGGTCGGGGTCCAGGTTGCCGGCCAGGGAGCCGTACACCCAGGCCAGGCCGCCGCCGGGGTGCACGCAGAACAGCGGCGGGCGGGTGCCCGCGGACCGCAGCGGGGTCAGCACGCCCAGTGAAATGTTCAACTGGTCACCGCTGTCCAGGGTGCGGGCCAGGGAGGCGGGGGTGGCGTCGGAGAACAGGTGGCCGTACTGGAGTTGCCTGCCGGTGCGCGACCGCACCAGGGAGACGACTTGTACCGCGCTGAGCGAGTTTCCGCCCAGTTCGAAGAAGTCGTCGTCGGCACCGACCCGGGGCACGCCGAGGACTTCGGCGAATACGCCCGCCACCAGGCGCTCGCTCGGGGTGCTCGGTGCGCGGAACGCGCGCGGTGCGATCACGGGCGCGGGCAGGGCATTTCGATCGACCTTTCCGCTGGTCGTCAGCGGGAGGTCGGCGAGCACCAGCACGACCTCGGGGACCATGAAGCCCGGGACGCGCTCGGCCATCGATCGGCGCACCGAGACCGGGTCCACCGGGCTTCCCGGTGTGGCCGTCACGTAGGCCGCCAATCGGGTTGCGGCGCTGTCCGTCCCACCGTCCGGGGTGTGCACGATCGCGACGGCCTGCTCGATTCCGTCCAGGGCGCACAAGGCGGCCTCGACCTCGCCCAGCTCCAATCGCTGTCCGCGCACCTTCACCTGGAAGTCGGAGCGGCCCACGAATACCAGAGCGCCCCGGCCCGAAGCCGACTCATCGGCAACCCACCGCACCAGGTCACCGGTGCGGTACAACCTATCCCCCGCTCCCCCATGGGGATTGGCCACGAATCGTGCGGACGTCAACCCGTGGCGGCCCCGATAGCCGCGTGCCACACCGGCGCCCGAGATATACAGCTCGCCCACGACACCGGCGGGCACCGGACGCAGCCACGAATCCAGCACCAGCACATCCATTCCGGCGATGACCGAGCCCAGGGTGACCGGTTCGCCGGGCCGCAGCTCATTGCTCGCGGTCACCCAGATGCTGGCCTCGGCGGGTCCGTAGAGATTGTGCACCCGGCGCCGGGCCGCGGCGTCGGTGCGCGACCAGCGCGCGACCAGTTGCGCCGAACACCGATCACCGCCGGTGAGCACGGCCCGCAGCTCATCCAGGCCGGCCGAATCCAGTGACAGCGCGACCGAGGGCGTCAGGAAGGCGTGCGTGATGCCCTGCTCGCGCAGCAGCCGCCACAGCGGTTGCCCGCCATACACATCCACCGGCGCGACCACCAGAGCACCACCGCCCGAGATCGCCAGCAGCAATTCCAGGATCGCCGCATCGAATGTCCGTGAGGCGACACTCAATACGCGTGCCGCGGATTCGACCCCGTAGTCGCGCACCTGCGCCGCGACCAGCGCCGCCAACCCGGCATGAGTGACTTCCACACCCTTCGGACGGCCCGTCGAACCGGAGGTGTAGATGACGTACGCGGTGTTGCCGAGCCGGACCCTCGCACCCCGATCCGCTTCGGTGACAGCGGCATTCGGGCAGAGGTCGATCTCCGCCGCCACCGCACGGTCATCGACGACCACCCAGGCCGGGTCTTCCGGCAGCGATGCCACGTACCTGCCCAGTGTGATGCCGACCCGCACACCGGAATCGGCGCACACCCAGCGATTACGGTCGACCGGATGCGCCGGATCCACCGACAGGAACGCCGCACCTGTCTTGGCGATCGCCCAGAGTGCCACGACCCACTCCACCGAGCGCGGTATACCGATCGCCACGATCGATTCCGGACCCGCACCGCGTCCGATGAGGAAGCGCGCCAAGCGATTGGACCGCTCGTCGATCTCCCGGTAGGAAAGCGCCCGGTCCCCGTCCACGACCGCGGTTCCGTGCGGGTTACTCGCCACCGCAGCGGCCCATAGGGCGGGCAAGGTCCGGCCGCCCGCGACCGCACCGCTCTCACCGACGCCCGAACCTGTTGCTACGACCGCTCCGCCGTGCCCGTACTCGTGCAGCAGCAGGCGCCGCTCGGCTGCGGACAGCAGGTCGACGTCGCGCACAAGGATGTGCGGTTCCTGGGAGATCGCCGTCAGCACTCGCGACAGCCGTTGCGCGACAACAGTAATCGTGGCCTCGTCGAACAGTTCGCCGGCATAGCCGAGGTTGACCGGGATCGCGCCGTCGTCGTCAGGTGTGTCGGTCAAGGTGAGCGTCAGATCGAATCGCTCGACACCGGTCTCGGCTCCCATGCCGGTCACGACCACCTCCGGCAGTTCCAGGCATGCCTGGTCGAGGTTGTGGAAGGCCAGCATCACCTGGAACAACGGATGGTGCGCCTGGCTGCGCGGCGGATCCAGGGCTTCCACCACCTGCTCGAAGGGCACCTCGCCGTGCGCGAACCCGTCCAGATCCACCCCGCGCACGTGGTCGAGCAGCTCGGCGAAGGTCACCGACTCGTCGACGCGGGTGCGCAGCACGACCGTATTGACGAACATGCCGACGAGGTCGTCCAGCAGGGCCGATCCGCGCCCGGAAACCGGTGTGCCCACCGCGATATCGGTGCTGCCGGACAGGCGGGACAGGACGATGGTCAGTGCCGCGTGGAAGACCATGAACAGCGTCGCGCCCTGCGTCCGCGCGAGACTCTGCAATCCGGACACGATTTCGGGTTCGATCGTGAACCCGTATGTCGCGCCCCGATGCGAGGCCACCGCGGGTCGGGGCCGGTCAGTCGGCAGATCCAGCACCTCGGGCAGGCCCGCCAGCTGCCCGGTCCAGTACCCGAGCTGCCGCGTGAGCACCGATTCCGGATCGTCGGCCGAGCCCAGCAATTCCCGCTGCCACAGTGTGTAATCCGCGTACTGCACCGGCAATGGCGTCCACTCCGGGCCACGCCCCGCGCAACGCGCCGTGTACGCCATGGCCAGGTCACGCGCCAGCGGAGCCATCGAGAAGCCGTCGGCATTGATGTGGTGCACCACGAGCACCAGGACGAATTCGTCGGGTCTTACACAGAGCAGCCGCATCCGCAATGGGATCCGCTGTGTCACATCGAAACCCGTCGACACCACGGCAGTCACCGCGGCCGCCAGCTCGGATTCCCGCACCGGGACCGGCGTCGCGTCGAGGTCGACCACCGTCGCCAATTCCTCGACAGGAACCACGAATTGGAAGGGCACGCCATCCACATCCGGGTACCTGGTGCGCAGCACCTCGTGCCGTCCCAGCACATCGGTCACCGCTGCCGACAAGGCCGAAGCGTCCACCGCACCGGACAGCCGCAGCACCAGCGGAATGCTGTAGGCCACCGATCCGGGAGCGAACCTGTTCACGAACCACATTCGCTGCTGCGCATACGACAACGGCACGCGCTCCGGGCGCGCCATCACGCCCAATCGCGGCGTGACCGCCGAGCCCGCCGCACGCTCGGTCACCCGCCGAGCCAGCTCACCCGCCCGTGGAGCCTCGAACACATCGCGCACGCCGACCTGGCCGCCCAGGGTCTCAGACAGCCGCGCCACCAGCCGTGTGGCGGACAGCGAGTTGCCGCCCAGCGCGAAGAAGTCGTCATCGACGCCTACTCGATCGTGCCCGAGGACTTCGGCGAACACCCTCGTCACGGCTTCTTCGGCGGGAGTCGAGGGAGCACGGAACTCCTGCGGGGTGAACACCGGTGCGGGGAGTGCGCGCCGGTCCACCTTTCCGGTTGCGGTCAAAGGCAACTCGTCGAGCACCAGCACATCCGGAACCATGAATCCCGGCAGCCGCTCCCCCACCGAACGTTTCACCGCTACCGGATCCACCGTGCATCCGGCCGCGGCCACCACGTATCCCACCACTCGCACGCCGGTACTCGCGGCGGTATCGGAATGCGCCTCGGGTGTATGCACGACCGCCGCTACCGCTTGCTCGACCCCCGCCACCTCGCACAGCGCCGCCTCGACCTCGCCGAGCTCGAGGCGCTGCCCGCGCACCTTGACCTGGAAATCGGAGCGGCCCACGAACTCCAGCACACCCATATCCGAATCCACTGCATCGGCGATCCAGCGCACCAGGTCACCGGTCCTGTACAACCGATCTCCCTCGGCACCATAGGGATTCGCCACGAAGCGCGATGCCGTCAATGCCGACCGTGCTCGATATCCACGCGCCACAGCGGGACCCGACACGTACAGTTCGCCGACCACTCCGGCGGGCACCGGGCGCAACCACGAATCCAGAACCAGCGCAGCGACCCCGGGGATGGGACCGCCGATTCCGGTCCGTTCATCCGGTGACAGTTCCGCGGCCGTCACCCAGATCGTGGCTTCCGCCGGGCCGTACAAGTTGTGCACCGTCCGGAGGCCCGCCCTATCGGTGCCCGACCATCGCGACACCAGCTGCGGTGCACACCGATCGCCGCCGGTCAGCACGACACGTAGGTCATCCAGGCCCGCGGGTTCCAGCGTCAGCGCCACGGCCGGTGTCAGGAATGCGTGAGTGACCTCCCGGTCCCGCAGCACACGCCACAACGGTTGCCCGCCATACACATCCACCGGGGCCACGACCAACGCGCCCGCGCCCGCCACCGCGAGCAGCAATTCCAGGATGGCCGCGTCGAAGGTCCGGGAAGCCACGCACAACACGCGCGAATCTCGGTCGATCGTGCTCCGGTGCACCAGATCCGAGACCACCGCCGCCAAGCCGCGGTGGGTGACATCGACACCCTTCGGACGGCCCGTCGATCCCGAGGTGTAGACCACGTACGCCGGGTGGCCCGGTCGCAACGCCCCATGGCGATCGCCATCGGACACCGGCGCGGGTGAGCAACCATCGATCTCGGCGACCACCACGGGATCATCGAGAATCAACCAGGACACGTCCTCGCGCGGCAAGGTCGCGCCGTGTTCGGTGGATGTGATGCCCACTCGCACCGAGGAATCGACGCAGATGGACTCATTGCGGTCGAGGGGATGCGCGGGATCGAGAGATAGGAATGCCGCGCCCGTCTTGGCAACCGCCCAGACCGCGAGCACCCACTCCAGCGAGCGCGGCACACCGACCGCCACAACCGCCTCCGGGCCGGCGCCACGGCCGATCAGGCAGCGCGCCAACCGGTTCGATCGCTCATCCAGCTCGGCATAGGAGATTGTCCGGCCCGCGTCTATCACCACGGCACCTTGCGGATTCGCGGCCACCGCGACAGCCAGCAGCGCGGGCAAGGTGAGAGCGTCGCCGGGCACACTGCGGCCGACTGGTTCGAACGCACCGCCCTTCCCGCGCTCACGCACAGGCAGGTGGCGGTCACCGGCGGACAGCAGACCGACTTCATGGACCGGAACAGCCGGATCCGACACGGTCTCGGCACGCTCGGTGGTATCGCCATCGCGAACAGCAATGCGGCCGTTGCGCCCCCACACGTCGAGCAGCTGCCGCCGCTCGGAGACGTGCAGTATCTCGACATCACGGACCGCGGCCGACGGATCGCGGGTGACCGCGTGCAGCACTGCTTGCAGTCGGCGGGCGAATCCGTCTATCGCGGCCGCGTCGAACAGGTCTGCCCGGTACTGCAGCCGGATCCGGGCGGTGTCCTGGAGGATCACGCTGCACGTCAGGGGATAGTGCGTGGAGTCGGCGGCCGTGACCGCGGTGACCGTCAGGTTGTCGTCGCCGGTGGCCTGGTCGAGGTGGTGGAGGTCGACGGGGTAGGACTCGAGCACCATGAGGGTGTCGAAGAGGCTGTCGTTGCCGGTCAGGGCGTGGATCTCCGCCAGGCCGAGGTGCTGGTGGTCCAGTAGTGCGGTGTGCTCGTGGTGGATTCGCGCCCAGAGTTCGGCGACGGTCTCGGCCGGTTGCAGCCGCACCCGGGCCGGGATCGTGTTCACGAACAGGCCGATGGTGCGTTCGGCGGCGGGCAGGTCGCCGGGGCGGCCGGATACGGTCGCACCGAACACCACGTCGGTGCGGCCGGTGAGCTGCCCGATGAGGATGGCCCACACCGATTGCAGCACCGTATTCGCGGTCACGCCGGCGGTCGCCGCTGCTGCCATCAGATCGCGAGTAGTGGCACTGTCGATGCTGATCCACTCTTCTGCGACCGGTCCCGAGGCAGCGCCCGAGGTTCCGGCAATGAGGGTGGGTTCTGCGCCCTCGAGTGCACGACTCCAGGCCGCCCGTCCCGCCTCGAGGTCACGGGATGCCAGCCACGCCAGGAAGTTCCGGAATGATCCGGCCGCACCATCCGGCGTCGCACCGCGGTATTCGGTGAGCAGATCGGCGACCAGCAAGGGCATGGACCAGCCGTCGAGGATCACGTGGTGGTTCGTCAGGATCAATGCCCACCGCTCGGGACCCAGGACGACCAGGGTGAACCGTAGTAGCGGCGGCGCGGTGAGATCGAATCGTCGGGCCTTCTCGGCTGCGGCGAGCTCCTCCAACGCCGTCTCCGCGTCGGCGGCGCTCGTGAGATCCACTACCTGCCAGGGCAATTCGACCTCACCGCAGACGACCGCCACGCTCTCACCGTTACCGGTGGCGGTGAATGCGGTGCGCAAGCCGTCGTGTCGCCGCAGTACCGCTGCCGCTGCCGCCCGCAGGCGTTCCGGATTCAACTTGCCGGTCAGACGCAGCACCACCTGCGCGGTGTAGACGTCGGTCGCAGCGCTGACGGACAGCTGAGAGTGGAACAGCAATCCGGCTTGGAGTGGAGTCACCGGCCATACATCGGTCAGCGACGGGTACAACCGCTCGAGCGTGGTCAGCCGGGTCCGACTCAAGGTCACCAGCTCGAAGTCCGAGGACGAATGCCCGCCCGCGCCCGGCTTTTCGGCGTGCTCGGCGATCGTGGTGAGCGCCTGGGTCCACAGCTGCGCCAACTCGTCGATGTCCGCACGGTCCAGCAGGGTGGACGGGTACCGGAATACGGCTTCCAGCCGGTCGTCGACCACCATGGCCGAGACATCCACCGCCACCGTTACCGGTGTCTCCGGGTCGACCGCCACCTCCAGCTCGCCCAATCCGCCGAGCAGTCCATCGGCCCCGAGATCCGTCGCCGATACCCGCCCCAGATAGTTGAAGCCGATTCGCCCCGGCATCCGATCCGGGAGCAGCGCAGCGGTTTCCGGGTTCAGATAGCGCAGCATCCCGTACCCGATTCCCTTGTCCGGGATCGAACGCAGCGTGTCCTTCACCGACCACACCAGGGCCGCCACATCCCCGTCCGAGAGCACATCGTCGACGCCCGCGAGGTCGAACCGCACCGGGAACATGGAGGTGAACCAGCCCACCGTCCGCGACAGATCCGCGCCGGGGACGACCTGCTCTTCGCGGCCGTGGCCCTCCATCCGGATCAGGACCGACGGTTCGCCGATGCCGCGTCGAACCCGCCAAATCCGAACCGCGGCAGCCAAACCGGCCAGCAGACCATCATTGACGCCGCCATGGAACACCGCCGGTACCCGCGACAGCAGGGTGCCCGTCACCGATTCCGGCAGTCGCACATCCACGTGCTCGAGGACCGACGCCGTGTCCAGCGATGGATCCAGATCCCTTCCGCCCCAGAGGGAATCCGCGCCTGCCGTCATGGACTGCCACAGGCCCAACTCCCCCACCCGGTTCCGGTCCAGAGCGGCGTTCCGCAGTGCGTGCGCCCACCGTCGCATGGAAGTACCCACCGGTTCCAGTGCCGGCGTCCCGCCGCGCATCGCCTGCTCCAGCGCCGCCATCAGATCCGGGACCAGCACCCGCCACGAGACGCCGTCGACGACAAGGTGATGCGCCACGACCGCCAGCCGGCCCGGCTCACCGACGGCGTCGAGCCACACGAACTGCACCATCGTGCCCGCTGCCGGATCCAGCCGGGCCGCGGCCGAGTTGACTTCTGCCCCAGCGAGGTCCGCAACCTCCGACGGATGAGCATCCGCGGCGATTTCGCGACGCCGCAGTACCGCGGCAGCGGCGATACTGCCGGGCGGAGTCACCATCAATGACCATGCGCCGGACTCGTCGAGCCGAAGCCGGGAGCGCAGCATATCGTGGCGGTCGACCACCGCGCCCACCGCCGCGAGCAGGCTCGCCTCGTCCGCTCCGACCGGCAAGCGCAGCACCACATGCTGCTCGAAGCGAGCGAAACCCTTGCCCCACTCCATCATCCACTGCGCGACCGGCAACAACGGCAGCTCCCCCACCCCGCCGCCGGGGAGCTCGGCCAAGGCATCGTCCACCCCGTCACCGGACGCATGCGCGATCGACGCCAACCGCGCCGCTGTCCGCTGCTCGAACACATCGCGCGGCCCGAACACCAGGCCCTGCGTCCGCGCGCGGGCCACCACCTGGATCGATACGATGGAATCGCCGCCCAGCGCGAAGAAATCGTCGTCGACTCCGACCTGTTCGAGCCCGAGGACCTCGGCGAACACGCTCGCCACGAGCTGCTCCGCCGGTGTCGACGGGGCCCGGAAAGCTCGCGAACCGAACTGCGGCTCGGGCAATGCCCGCCGGTCGACCTTTCCGCTCGCCGTCAATGGCAATGCGTCGAGCACCATCACCACGTCCGGGACCATATAGCCGGGCAACCGCCGAGCCACCAGTTCGCGGACCAGCACCGGATCGAGGTCATACCCCGGTGCCGCCACCACGTACCCGGTCAGTCGCGCACCAGCGCCCTGGGCGTCGGGAACCGAATGCAGCAGCGCCACAGCCTGTTCGACGCCCTCCACCGCGGTCAGCGCGGCCTCGATCTCGCCGAGCTCCAGACGTTGACCGCGCACCTTCACCTGGAAGTCGGCGCGGCCGACGAACACCAGTTCCCCCGCGCCCGAGCCGTTCTCGTCGACCGTCCAGCGAACCAGATCGCCGGTGCGGTACAACCGGTCGCCCATCTTCCCGAACGGATTGGCGACGAAGCGCGACGCGGTCAGCGAGGATCGGCCTCGATATCCGCGCGCCACACCGGCGCCCGCGACATACAGCTCACCCACCACACCGGCGGGAACCGGGCGCAGCCACGAATCCAGTACCACCGCAGCCATACCCGTGATCGGAGCGCCGATCCCGGAAGAGCCCCCGGGCGGCAATTCCGTGCCCGTCACCCAGATGGTGGCCTCTGCGGGGCCGTACAGGTTGTGCACCCGGCGCGAGCCCGCCGCGTCGGTGCCCGCCCACCGCGAAACCAGTTGCGGGGAACACCGATCGCCACCCGTCAGTACGACTCGCAGCGCGTCCAAGCCGTCCGATTCCAGGGACAGCGCGACCGCCGGAGTGAGGAAGGCGTGGCTGACACGCCGGTCCCGCAGTAGCTCGGACAGTGGTTGTCCGCCATACACATCCGGCGGCGCGATCACCAGTGCGCCCGAACCCGATACCGCCAGCAGCAATTCCAGGATGGCCGCATCGAAGGTCCGGGATGCCACACCCAGCACGCGCGCGGCGGGATCGATCGCGCACCGGGACCGCAGATCCGCGATCAAGGCCGCCAACCCGGCATGGGTGACCTCGACGCCCTTCGGGCGACCTGTCGACCCCGAGGTATAGACGATATAGGCGGGGTTGCCCGCACGCAGCACCGTGCGCCGCTCCGCATCGAGCACGGCGGCCGGACTCTCGGATGCGAGGTCGAGCCGATCGAGACGGATGGTGTCCACGCCGTCCACGCCGAGCTCGAGATCGTGGCGAGCGAGTACGCAGGTGACGCCGGAATCGGTGCACACGAACCGGTTTCGCTCCTGCGGATGCGCCGGATCCAGTGAGACGAATGCCGCACCGGTCTTGGCGACGCCCCACACCGCCAGCACCCATTCCAGCGAGCGCGGCACACCGACGG
>NZ_JBHXVO010000030.1:0-48741 GCF_042672265.1 Nocardia sp. NPDC127526
GTGAATGTTATCGCACGGCGTGGTTTATCCCGGCCAAATGCACGCCGGGATGACGAGTGGGACTTCTGTCCACACGCTTCGGGCGCGGCTGAGGGCGCCGGTATTTCCCCGCATTTGCGGGATGGGATCGCCGCGGCGATCCGATGAGGCTGGGCGGCGTCATCATCGTTGGATCGCAAGGGAGCACTGTCATGCACATCGGGATCGTCGGCTCGGGCGCCGCCGCGGTCGGCCTGCTGGACGCACTCGCCGCGGCGGATCGGGCGCCGCGGGCCGTCACCGTGTTCGACGGGGCGGAGACGCTGTGGCGGGGCCGGGCCTATCAGCCCGATATCGAGGCCGTGCGGGTGAACGCACCGCCCCCGATCATGTCCATTCGCGCGGGCGATCCGGCGCACTTTCAGCGCTGGCTGAGCGAACGCGACGATATCGCGGGCTATCTCGACGAGAGTCTCGGTCAGCCGCTGGTGCCGCGTGCGCTCTACGGCCGCTATCTGCAGGACACCGCCCGTGCCGCCATCACCGCCTTGCGGGCCACCGGGTGCCGGGTCAGTGTCGTGCAGTCGCGGGTCACCGGGTTCTCGCGGGACGGCGGGGCGGTCCTGCACACCGAGGACGGCTACGCGGTGCCGGTGGACCGCGCCGTGCTCGGCGTCGGAAGCGGCCGTCCCCGTGACCATTACGGGCTGACCGGTGCGCCCGGCTATGTCGGGGAACCGTATCCGCTGGCCCGTACCCTGCCCGGGATACCCGCGGGCGCGCACGTCGCCGTCATCGGCAGCGGTCTCACGGCGGTCGATATCGCGGCCGGTCTCACCGCGCACGGCCACACCGGGCCGATCACATTCGTGTCCCGCACCGGCACTCTGCCATTCGTCCAGCAGCGGCCCATGCGGCTGCAACCGCGACATCTCACCCCGGAGGCGATCGCGCCGCGCACCGAGGTGACCTTCGCCGAGCTGGTCTCGCTCGTGCGCGCCGAACTCGCCGAGCTGGGCCAGGATTTCGACACCCTCGCCACCGAGATCCTCACCGCCGAGACCGAGCCGCCGGTCGAGCGCCTGCGCCGCCAGCTGGCGGCCGTCGATTCACCGCACGCGGGACTCCGGTTGCTGGCCATGCTCATTCGCGTCACCGGCCCGATCGCCTGGCCGCGGCTGGCGGAGGCGGACCGGGCCGTGCTGCGGACCGCGCATTTCCGCACCGTCAACGGCGTCAGCTCGCCCATGGTGCCGCACAATGCGAAAATCATGCTGCGCCTGCTGGATTCGGGTCAGCTGCGGCTGCGGCCCGGGGTGCGCAAGATCGAGGCCCGCGCCGGCGGCGGGTTCACCGTGCGCGATGACACCGAGTGGACGGCGGATGTGGTGCTCAATGCGGTGAATCCCTCGGCCTACACCACGCCCCAGGACACCGAGCCCCTGGTGAGCGCGCTGCTCGAGGCGCGAGCCGCCGAACCGCATCCGGCCGGCGGCCTGGCCGTGCACCCCGCCACCCGCGCTCTGCTGGTCGCCGGGCGGCCGGACCCGGCCTGGCGCATCCTCGGGAATCTCGCGGCCTCCTCCATGTTCATCGCCACCAACCCGCCCGGACTGGCCGCCGAGGCCGCCTATCTCGCGCACAGCCTGCTCGGCCGGTAGCGGTCCGCTCAGGCCGGGCTCACTGCGGCCGGGGTGCGCCCACTGCGCGCGTCCTCGGCCGCGGCCAGCCAGCACCAGATCGGCGGCAGCACCACTTCGATGGCGGTCAGCACCAGCTGGAACCAGTGCGGCCAGCCGTGCACGGCAATGGAGATGAACCGGCCCAGGGCGCCGAGCGCGAAGATGCCCGCGAGCCAGCGAATGGCGGTGGTGTCGATGGGATTCCGGCGTACGGCCCACACCCAGGCCAGGCCGTAGCCGAGGAAGATCGCGCCGAAGAAGCGGCTCTGACTGTCGGCGGTCACGCCGGAGCCGGCCATATCGGGTACCGAGTCGATGCCGAGCGCCATGTGCAGCACGCCGATCGCCACACAGGCCCACCCCATGGTCAGGCTCAGCCATTTGAGCGCAGCCGTCATCAGAACCTCCCGAACCGAGTGCCGCTAGTTGACGTATGTCTACTAAGCCGAGGCTACGACGCTAGTAGACACACGTCAACTAAGCTGTGGGCCGTGACCACCCGCCGCCGACTCGCCCCCGAGGACCGCCGCCGCCTGCTCATCGACGCCGGCGAGCGGCTCTTCGCCACCCACGACTACCAAGCCGTGCTCATGGAGGACGTCGCGACCGCGGCCGGGGTCTCCCGCGCCCTGCTGTACCGCCACTTCCCCAGCAAGCGCGACCTTTTCGTGGCGGTGTACCAGCGCGCGGCCGAACAACTGCTGGTGGACACCACCTTCGACACCGCGCTCCCGCTCGCCGAGCAGCTGGCCGCCGGGCTCGACGTGCACTTCGACTATTTCGAGGCCAATGCCAAATCCATCCTGGCCGCCAACCGGATCCTCATCGGCGATCCCGCCATCCAAGCCATCATCACCGGCGAACTCGGCCGCCTCCGCGACCGCATTCTCGACATCCTCGACGTCGAACCCGCGGCGCGCAAGACGGTTTCGTCGATCCTCATGAGCTGGCTGACCTTCGTCCGGGTGCTCACCGTCGACTGGCTGGAGACCCGCCATTGCCCACGCCCAGTGCTGCGCGACGCCTGTGTCGGCGCGGCACTGGGCGCGCTCGCACCGCTGCGATCGCGGTGAGCCCCGTCAGCACTTCAGGAAGTACTTCTCCAGATTCGCCGGAACCCCATCGGCTTTCGCCTGACTCCAGCACACGTCGTGCGGGAAGTACACGTAATTCCGCCACCCGAAGTCGTACCCGCGATGCACGATCCGCTGACTGTCCCCCGGCATATCCCAGACGATGACCGCCCAGAACCCATCGCACTCGCTCACCGTCGCGAGGGTCGTCGTATACGGCGGCCCCTCCCCCAGATCGTGCAGGATCGTCTGCGAGGCGCACACCGGATCCGGCGCCGGATCCTGGAACCGCAACCGCCCGTACACAATCTGCCCTTCCTGCTCCACGAACAGCGTGTGCAGCCCCTCGGGCACCGGATTCGTCCCCAGCGGCGCCTCCATCCCGAATCGGTAGCAGCCCACCGGAACCAGGAATCCGGTCTGCCCATTGGCATCGGTGAGCCCGTCCCATCGCCGCACCTCCGGCGTCCCCTCCGGCAGATCCCGTGACGCCGGATCACACGGTTGATACAGCCGAAGATTCACCGGCACATAGGGAATCGCCACCCCCTGCACCGTCAGCGTCTGAATCAGCACCGTCGACTTGTCCGGCAGCGGACCGGGTTCCTGCGGCTGCCCCGGCGCCACCGGCCCCGGCGCCCCGCCCGGCGTGGTCCCGCCGTTCTTCCCCACCGGCGCATCCGAAGTCGGCTCCGTCGTCACCGGCCTCGTGGATACCGATGTGATGGCGCTCCCCGCCGTGGCGGTCTCCGGCCCCGATGATCCGCCGTCATCCGACCCGCAGGCCGTTGCGATCACCACCACCCCGCTCATCAGCATCGCTCGAACTATCCGCCCTGATCGCATCGCCGATCCCCTCCGATCAAACCTCGATACCGGCGTATCGGCGCCGGGCCGACAAGAATTACCGCAGGTCAATGCCCATTGCATTCCGTCCAGCACGAAACGCCCGAAATGCGTAGTTAGATGCGCATATCACCCTACGGATATGGAGAGCGCTCCCCCGACGGCCGACTCCGGGCGGCAGGCCGGATCGACCGGATTACGCCTGGATCAGCTGCCAATCACCGGGCAGGCCATCGACTTTCACGGTGGTTCCCTGCGCCTCGATGGTCACCGTCGCGGGTCCGAGTCGCAGATCCGACAACCGCACGCGCCCGGCCCGCTCGGGCAGTCGCGGCGCGACCGTGAGGGTGCGCTGCGGCACGTTCGGCGACAGGCCGAGGAACGACCGCATGAGCAGCAGTGGGGCGGCGCTGGCCCAGGCCTGCGGGGAGCACGACGTGGGGTACGGGACCGGGGATCTCAGGTCCCGGCGGGCGAAGCCACAGAAGAGTTCGGGTGGGCGGGCGCCGAATTCGAGGATGGCCTCCACCAGGCCGCCGGAGAGGCGTTCGGCGAGTTCGACCGCGCCGGGGATGTGGCGGTAGCGCAGGAGTCCGGCGACCGCGATCGCGGAGTCGTGGGGCCAGACCGAGCCGGTGTGGTAGCCCATGGGGTTGTAGCGGCGCATGTTCGCGGAGAGGGTCCGCAGGCCGAATCCGCTGTCCATGTCCTCGGCGGCGAGGCGCTCGATGAGGGTGGCGGCGCGTTCGTCGGGGACTATGCCGGTCCAGAGGCATTGGGCGACATTGCTTCCCAGGGAGTCGACCTGACGTTTGGCGCCGTCCAGGGCCATGGCGTACCAGCCCGGGCCGGGCATCCAGAAGGCTTCGTCGAAACGGGTTTTCAGGTCCGCGGCCCGGGCGCGCAGGCGGGTGGCGGTGGCGGTGTCGCCGAAGGCTTCGGCCAGGTCGGCGCGGCCCAGGCGGGCCGCGTAGACGTAGCCCTGCACCTCGCACAGGGCGATGGGCGGGTCGGCCAGGTGGCCGTCGGCGAAACTTATTGCGTCCCAGCTGTCTTTCCAGCCCTGGTTGGCCAGGCCGCGATCGGTCTTGCGACGGTATTCGGCGAAGCCGTCGCCGTCGGCGTCGCCGTAGTGGTCGATCCAGGCCAGGGCGGCGTCGGCGGCGGGCAGCAGTTCCTTGATGGCGTCCTCGTCGACGCCCCAGCGGCGGCATTCGGCCAGCAGCATGACGAACAAGGGGGTGGCGTCGACGGTGCCGTAGTAGACGGTGCCGCCGAGCACCTGATCGCCGGAGGGGCCGTGCCGCATTTCGTGCATGATGCGGCCGGGTTCCTCCTCGGTGATCGGATCGACCTGTGTGCCTTGCAGTTTCGCCAGCCGGCGCAGGGTGCCCAGGGCCAGGTCGGAGTCCAGCAGCAGCGCCATCCAGGAGGTGAGCAGGCTGTCGCGGCCGAACAGCGCCATGAACCAGGGCGCGCCCGCAGCCACGTACATGGCGCCGTCGTCGGAGTCGTCCATGCGCAGGGCGCCCAGATCGCTCTCGGTGCGCGCCAGAATGGCGCTCAGGCCCGCGCCGTCGGCGGTGAGGCGGGTGGCATTGGCGCGCCACTCCCGGATCTTGCTGGTGGGGCTGTCCTCGTCGGCGTCGTCGAGGTTCATGGGGACGGCCCGATGTCCCAGCAGCGGTTGGCATTCCACCACCGTGTGCCAGCTCTCGCGGCGCGGCACCACCACCCGCCAGGACAGCTGGCCCGGTTGCACCACCGGATCGCCGGTCGCGGTGATCACCAGCCCGCGACCGGCATCCTGGCGATCGGTCAGCCGCAGTCCGCCGTCGGCGACGGTGAAATCGCAGCCGCCGGTATTCGAGCGGCCCTCCTTGACCGCGAACAGGTCGGCGAAATCGGAATCCACGGTGAGCGTGAGGGTCACCGCGGTGTCCTCGTCGCCGAGATTGCGCACAATGATCTTCTCGCGCATGCCGTCCCCGATCATGCGCTTGCGCAGCACCAGCACGGTGGCGTCGGCGACGCCCTGGCGCGGCGGCATGCGCGCCACGAATCGGGTCCGGAACGCCTCCGAGGGCATGACCGAAAGCTGTTCCGGCGCATGGCCGTCCAAGCGCAACTCCCAGCGGCTGATGACCCGGGCGTCACGATAGAACAGGCCCTGCGCCGACCCCGCGTGCATATCGCCGAGCTGATCGGACAGGCAGAAGGTGCCCGCCTCGACCATCGTCACCGGACCGCCGCCCGTCGCGGCCGGCGGTCCGGCGTTGAAGATGCTCACCGGCGGGACCTGAGCCCGTTGTTGGCGCTCTGCCCGATGACGATCGGCAGGTGCGTTTTCCGGGACGGGCCGCCCGCGATCGCCCGGCGATAGATGCCCTCGTACCCGTGGGCGAAACGGCCCGCGGCGAACCGTTCCTCGACCCGCTGCCGGCACGCGTGCGGGTCCAGTTCGCCCGCCCGCGCGATGGCCTCGGGCAGTTCGGCCGGATCGTCGCAGACGAACCCGGTGACACCGTGGTCGACGACCTCGGCCACCGCGCCGCCGCGCAGCGCCACCACCGGTGTGCCGCACACCATCGACTCGATCATGACGATGCCGAAGGGCTCCTCCCAGCGAATCGGGAACAGCAGGCACCGCGCCGAGGCCAGCAGTTGCCGCTTGGCCCGGGCATCGGCCTCGCCGAAGACCCGATCGGTGTCGGTGAGCAGCGGCCGGACCTGCTCCTCGAAGAACGACTTCTCCGCCGGCTCATTGCATTTGCCCGCCAGCACCAGCCGTATCCCGGCCGCGTGCGCCGCCTCCAGGGCCAGGTGCGGTCCCTTGTACGGGGCGTACCGGCCGAGGAACAGCGCGTAATCCATCTTCTCCTCGTGGAACGGCCATTCGTCCGGCCGAATCGCGTTGTGCACCCGCCCGATCCAATTCAGGTCGGACGCCAATTCCCGTTGCCGGTCGCTGATGGCCACGAGTTTCACACTGCGGTCCAGGGATCGGTAATACTCGTGAATCTCGTCGTCGACCGGCCCGTGCACGGTCAGCACGGTCGGTATTCCGAGCGTCCGATACGCCGTCGCATTCAACGGCCCGGCGAAGGTGTGATCGTGCACGACATCGATGGGATCTTCGGCGTGCAATTTCTCGATGATCCGCCACACCTTCATGGCATTGACGATCTCCGGGTAGGGCTCGCCCAGCCGCTGCGTGAGCAGTTCGCCCCACGCCCGGATGAAGCGCGCCTTCGTACCGTCGCGACCAGCACCGATCAGGGTGACCCGGTGCCCGTGATCGACGAGTTCGTCGGCCAGGGTGGCGACCACCGCCTCGACGCCGCCGTAACCGGTAGGGGGGATATCGAAATAGGGCGGGGCTACCAGCACGATATGGAGAGGGCGACTGGAGTTCCCGATCCCGAGGAATTCAAACGCATTGCTGGATATCTCATCCGACAGTCCGACGTTCATTCTCAATCTCCTCACCATTGAGGGACGAAATGATCAAGACCACTTTCAACCGTGCCAGATCTCTCCGATTCCAGCAAGTTTGCGACGAATGTTTCGCGCGTCGCCGCGCGGACATTCAGAGATTGGCCGGGCGGACCACCATGACCGACGCGGCGCGCTTTCCGCTTTCCTTCAGCAGGGCGATGGCGTGGCCGGCGGAGTCGATGGCCGCGTAGACGCCGGGCAGGCCGATGGGGTCCAGCCAGCGCCCGTTGCGCAGGTCCTCGGCCTGGGCTTCGGTGATGTCGCGGGTGGGGAAGGCGGTGCGGACGGCCTCGTCGATACCCAGGCTGAGCAGGGGTTCGCCGGCCTCGGCCGCCGCGGTCAGCTGATCGAGGGTGCGGGCGTGCTCGAGGGTGAAGGGGCCGACGCGGGTGCGGCGCAGGGCGGTGAGATGGCCGCCGACGCCGAGCTTTTCGCCGAGATCGCGGGCCAGGGCCCGGATGTAGGTGCCCGAGGAACATTCGACCTCGACATCGAGATCCACGAAAGTGGTTGCGCCGGTGTCGATATCGCGGCGGGCCAGGATGTCGAAGCGGCTGACGGTGATCGGGCGGGCGGCCAGCTCCACGTCCTCCCCCGCACGAGCGCGGGCATAGGCGCGTTCGCCGTTCACCTTGATGGCGCTGACCGTTGCCGGAACCTGCTGAATGTCGCCGGTCAATTCGGCTACGGCGGCGGCGATTTCGGCATCGGCGAGGTGGGCGGCCGGGGTGGTCGCGGTGATCTCGCCCTCGGCGTCATCGGTAATGGTGGACTGGCCGAGGCGAATGGTGGCGGTGTAGGCCTTGGTGGTCAGGATGAGCTGGCCGAGCAGTTTGGTGGCGCGTTCGACGCCGAGCACCAGCACGCCGGTGGCCATCGGGTCGAGGGTGCCGGCGTGGCCGACCTTCTTGGTGCGCAACAGCCTTCGGCTCTTGGCGACCACATCGTGACTGGTCCAGCCGCCGTCCTTGTCGACAATGAGCAGGCCGCCGAGCGCGCCGACCACGGGAGTCCGCTGCTCGCCCATCAGGCCTCCACGATCGCGGTCAGGATGAGGCCGTCGGCAATGAGCCAGCGGCCGTCGAAGGACTTCAGGGGTGCGCCGCCGTCGGTGGTGTTGCCGGGCACCAGCAGTTCGCTGTGGAAAGCGCCCGCGCCCGCGCCGTCGGATTCCTCGTCGACAGTGAAGGTGATGTGCGCGTCCTCGAACCCGAGCCAGCGGCCGGTGAGCGGGAACCACGTCTTGTAGGTGGCCTCCTTGGCGCAGAACAGCAGTCGATCCAGGTGCAGGCCGGTGCCGGGCAGCACGGTCCGCAGCCAGTCGCGTTCGGTCGGCAGGCTCACCGAATCGAGCACGCCCTCGGGCAGCTGTCCGTGCGGTTCGGCATCGATGCCGATGGAGCGGAAACGCAGTTTGTGCGCCAGCGCGGCGGCCCGATAGCCGTCGCAATGGGTGAGGCTGCCGACGATGCCGCGCGGGAACAGCGGTTCCCCGGTCCCGCCCTTGCCGATCGCCACGGCCGGTTCGCCCAGCTCGGCGAGCGCCTGCCGGGCGCAGTGCCGGGCGCCGATGAAATCGCGCCGCCGCTTCTCCACCGCCCGGGAGATCAGATGCTCCTCGCTCGGATGCGGCTGCAGACCCTCCGGATAGGTCGTCAGCTCCGCGGCCGCGACGCCATTGGGAAGAATCGTTCCGATCAAGCGCGCCGATCCCAGGTTCGTTTCCCCTGAGGTCGCCGCGACCGCCCGCTGCTCGATGACCCGCCTCCTGCTCGCACCACACTCAACGCATCGAGCCTACCGGTCCGCATTCACCCTGCACGACCAGCGGATGGTTGCTAGGATTTTGCCAGCTCATCACCAGACGCAGTCCGGCGACCACCGCGGCATCCTCGGGGATCCGCGCGGCAAGGAGGCGAAGGATGTCCATCGAGCAGTCACCGGGCCGCATCAGCGCGCAACCGGCGGAATTCATCGGCCCGTCCCGCATCATGGCGACATTGCGGGTCAACGGCCACGACCACTTCGCGGTCCTGGAACCGCGCACCAGCCTGCTCGACGCCCTGCGCGAGCATCTGCATCTCACCGGCACCAAGAAGGGCTGTGATCAGGGCGGCTGCGGCGCCTGCACGGTCTGGCTGGACAACCGGCGGGTGCTGTCCTGCCTGACCCTCGCCCTCGCCGCCGAGGGACGCGAGATCACCACCATCGAGGGCGTCGCCGACGGCGAGGCGCTGCATCCCGTGCAGCAGGCCTTCCTCGAGGCCGACGGATTCCAGTGCGGCTACTGCACCTCGGGCCAGATCATGTCGGCCATCAAATGCATCGAGGAGGGGCACGCCGGATCCGAGGCCGAGATCGCCGAATGGATGAGCGGCAATATCTGCCGGTGCGCGGCCTATCAGAACATCCGGGACGCGGTGTGCACCGCCCGCGACGCCATGAACCGGGCGGCGGGAGAGCTGCCGTGAAACCCATCTCCTACGCCCGTCCCACCACTGTCGAACAGGCCGTGACCACCGTAACCGCCAGGCCGCGAACGGTTTTCCTGGCCGGCGGCACCACCCTGGTGGACATGCTGCGCATCGGCGCCATGGAGCCGGACAATGTCGTCGACATCACCTGGCTGCCGCTGGGCGGGATCGAGCACACGCCCGAAGGCGGGCTGCGCATCGGCGCGCTCGCGAAGATGAGCGAGGTGGCCGCCGAACCCGGTGTGGTGGAACGCTATCCGTTCCTGTCGGTGGCGCTGTGGAAGGGCGCGTCGGCGCAGCTGCGGAATATGGCCACCATGGGCGGCAACCTCATGCAGAAGGTGCGCTGCGCCTATTTCCGCGAACCCGGGCAGGCCTGCAACAAGCGCGAGCCCGGATCCGGGTGCGCGGCCGTGGACGGAATACACCGCGGCCATGCGATTCTCGGCACCAGCCCGATGTGCTTCGCCACCCACCCCTCGGATGTGGCCATCCCCCTGGTGGCCCTGGACGCGACGGTCACCGTGTGGGGCCCGCGCGGGGAGCGCACCATCGGGTTCGACGAGTTCTTCATGCTGCCCGGCAATACCCCGCACCTCGAGCATCCGATCGCCGACGATGAGCTGATCACGCGAATCGATGTGCCGCCCTTGCCGTTCGCCGCCAATTCGCACTACCTCAAGGTGCGCGATCGCGAATCCTACGAGTTCGCCCTCACTTCCGCGGCCGTCGCGCTGAACGTCGCCGACGGCACGGTGGTCGACGTGCGGATCGGGCTGGGCGGCGTGGGCACGAAGCCGTGGCGGGCCCGCACCGCGGAAGCCCAGCTCATCGGAAAGGCCGCCACCACCGCCAATTTCGCCAAGGCGGCAGCGGCCGAGCTGGCGGCGGCCGACGCCTCGCATCCCATGAACGCCTTCAAGGTCGAACTCGCCCAGCGCACCTTGGTGCGGGCGCTGGAAATCGTACGCCCGCAGGTGTATCCGCTGGGAGGTTTCAAATGACCGCCACCGCGTCCCGGCCGCTGGTCGGCCAGGGTTTCGATCGGCTCGACGGCCGCGCCAAGGTCACCGGTGCGGCGCAGTACGCCGCGGAGATCCCGATGCACGGCCTGGCCCACGCGGTGATCGTGGGCGCCGAGGTGGGCAGCGGCGCCGTGCGCGCCATCGACACCGCCGCCGCCATGGCCGCCGGGGCCGTGGCGGTCTTCACTCATGAGAACCTGCCGAAGGTGGCCGACATCCCGCCGCAGTGGCCCTCCGGTTTCGGCGGACCGGCACCGGGACAGACCTTCTTCCCCTTGCAGGACACCACGATTCACTACTTCGGCCAGCCCATCGCGGTGGTGGTCGCCGATACCTTCGAGGAGGCGCAGCGGGCAGCGGAACTGGTCACCGCCGACTACGACGAGCGCAGGGCGCTGGTACGAATCGAGGACGGCCGCGACGCCGCCTACCTGCCCGACAAGATCTTCTGCGGCATGATTCCGGCGGCGCAGTCCCGCGGCGATTTCGAGGCCGCGGCGAAGCAGGCCGCCCATATGGTGGACGCCACTTACCATTTCGCCGCCAACCACCACAATCCGATCGAATGCTCGGCGACCGCCGCGGTGTGGGACGGGGACACGGTCACGGTGTACGACACCACCCAGGGGGTCGCCGCCTCGCAGGCGACGATCGCCGCCTACCTCGGCATTTCACCCGCCAATGTGCGTGTGGTGGCCCATTACGTGGGCGGCGGCTTCGGCGCGAAGGCTCTGATATGGCCGCATGTCACGCTCGCGCCCATGATCGCGCGGGAGCTGGGCCGTCCGGTCAAGGTGGTGCTGGACCGCGCGCAGATGTTCTACGGCACCGGATTGCGCGAGGAGCAGGAGCAGCGGGTCACCCTGGTGTGCGATGCCACCGGGACGTTCACCGGGCTGCGGCACCACAAGCTTTCCCTCACTTCGCCTTTCGACGATTGGGCCGAACCGTCGCTCGGCGTGGCCGGGCAGGCGTACGCCATCCCCAACTGGGACGGGAAGTACGAGCTGATTCGCGGCAACACCATGTCGCCGACCTTCATGCGCGGGCCCGGCGAGGCCTCCGGCATGGCGGCCCTCGAATGCGCCGTCGACGAACTCGCCACCGAACTCGGCATGGATCCGGTGGAGCTGCGGCTGCGCAATCACGCCGCCGTCGATCCGGAGAGCGGGCATCCGTGGAGTTCGGACGGGTACGCCGAGTGCGTGCGCACGGCCGCCGAACGGTTCGGCTGGTCGGCGGACGAATATCGGAAAGGCCCACGCACGGACGGGAACTGGGTGCTCGGCTGGGGCATGGCCACGGCGGGCTATCCGGCATACGAACCCGGTCAGCCACAGCGGGCACATGCCCGGCTGCTGGCCGACGGGTCGCTGATCGTCCAGGCGGGCACCCAGGACTTCGGCACCGGCGTGGCGACGACCATGGCGCAGGTGGCCGGTGACGCCCTCGGCATTGCGTTCGACCGGATCCGCGTCGATATCGGCGATACCGACTATCCGAATATCGCGGCCGCCGTGGGCTCCATGGGCGCGGGCATCATCAGCGCGGCGGTGCACACGGCGTGCACCGACCTGCTGGCACAGCTCATCGAATTGGCCGCGGGCGATACCGCGTCGCCCTTGCACGGGCATGCGGCGGTGGAGGTCGAAGGCCGCGACGGCGCACTCTGCCTGCGCGCGAATCCCAGTGTGCGCGAGGAGTACTCGACCCTGCTGGGACGCAATCACCTCACCGATGTGGAGACGATCGGCACCTGGAATCCCCCGGCCCAGGGGCAGCCGTTCGGGATG
The DNA here is from genome assembly GCF_042672265.1 of Nocardia sp. NPDC127526. Classification (NCBI taxonomy): domain Bacteria; kingdom Bacillati; phylum Actinomycetota; class Actinomycetes; order Mycobacteriales; family Nocardiaceae; genus Nocardia; species Nocardia sp. NPDC127526. The sequence continues at coordinate 12,371 of NZ_JBHXVO010000030.1, forward strand.
ATGAGCTTCGGCGCGCAGTTCGCCGAGGTCGCGGTGGATCCGGAACTGGGTCTGGTCCGGGTGCGCCGCATGGTGGGCGCGTACGCACCGGGGCGCGTTCTCAATACCAAACTGGCGCGCAGCCAGGTGCTGGGCGGGCTGAATTGGGGCCTGTCGCAAGCCTTGATGGAAGCGACGCTGCCCGATACACGCGACGGCAGTTGGGCCAATCCCTCACTGCTGGAATACCTCTTGCCGGTCAACGCGGACGCTCCCGAGGTGGACATCTCCTTCGTCGAGGAAGAGGACTCGGTGGTGAATCCCCTGGGCGTGAAGGGCCTCGGCGAACTCGGCATGGTCGGCGCGGCCGCGGCCATCATCAATGCGATCCATCACGCCACCGGCAAACGCATTCGCGAAGTCCCGGTGCGCATCGAGCACCTGATCTGAACCCGTTGCCTCAGTGGTGAATCGGGCCGTCCGTCGCCGCGAGCGGGCGGCCCGACGCGCCACCGGATTCGGCGATGATCTGTGCCGCGATGGACACCGCGGTCTCCTCCGGCGTGGACGCATTGAGGTCCAGCCCCACCGGGCTGCGCAGCCGCCGCAACTGATCCGGACTCACCCCGGCCTCGGCCAGCCGTCCCAGCCGATCGGCGTGGGTGCGCCGCGACCCGAGCGCTCCGATGAAACCGATGTCCTCGATGCCCAGCGCCTCGGCCAGCAGGGGCACATCGAATTTGGTGTCGTGGGTGAGCACGCAGACCACCGTGCGGGCATCGATGCGGCCGCGCTCGTGCTCCCGCCGCAGATACCGATGCGGCCAGTCCACCACCACCTCGTCGGCTGCCGGGAATCGTGCTGCGGTGGCGAAGGTTTCGCGCGCGTCGACCACGGTGACCCGATATCCGAGCTGTCCGCCGAGCCGGCTCAGCGCCCGCACGAAATCATTGGCCCCCGCCAGAATCATTCGCGCGGGCGGGCCGAAACTCTGCACGAACGCACGCGGCGGAAACGCCGTCGGCTCGCACTCGTCCAGCCCGATCGTGCCGGTGCGCCCCGCCCGCGCCAGGTGCACCGCATCCCGGCTCACACCCGCCCCCGGCTCACCCGAGCCGATCAACCACCACGACGGCGCATCGTCGAGCGTGGTGACCAACGCGACCGGACGACCTTGCCGGATCTCGCATTCCAGTGCCAGCAGATCGCCGAGCCGGTCCACCGTGACCCGTTCGACGAACACCTCCATCTCACCGCCACAGGTCAACCCGATCGCCACCCCCTCGGGATCGGCGATACCGAAATGCTCGAGCACCGCGTCGCCGCCATCGAGCACGCCCATCGCCGAGTCGACCACCGCCGCCTCGACACATCCCCCCGATACCGACCCGACGACTTCCCCCTCCCCGGTCACCAGCATGGCCGCCCCGGCCGCGCGCGGCCCGCCCCCCGTGACGGCCACGACGCGGGCGAGAGCGACCGGGCCCTGCCGGACCCGATCGATCAGCTGCGGCAGCAACTCACGCACGTCCCCCATCATCACTGCTCACGAGATGACTCGCACGCCATCCACCCGTTCAGCAATCTCACCGTTACCGCACGGCGGGAATCAGCCCTCGGGGTAGAAGACGAACAGCGTGCAGCCGGTCTCGGTCGTGGGCACGTGCCAGGAACCTGCCGGGGCGTGCAGGAAGGTTCCGGCCGGGTAGTCGCGGGCTCCGTCGTTGAACACGCCCGCGACCACATAGACCTCCTCCGGACCGGGCTCGTGGACATCACGCTGCGGCCAGGAGGTGCCCGGATCCATCTCCAGGACATTGGCTTGCGCGCCGTCCGGTCCCGTCCACAGCTTGCGCAGGCGGATCCCCGGAAAGAGTTCGCGCACAGGGGATTCGGTGACGGAAACGGATGTGTAGCCCTCCTGGGCGAGGATCTCTGGGTTCATGCCCCCACGATGCCGCGCACGAGGCGGGGCCGGACAGTGTCGAGTACGACATCATTGGGTACATTTCTGCCATGCATCGCGTGGTGGCTCTGGTGCGGCCGGTCCAGTCGACCTTCGAACTCGGCTGCGCCGTCGAGGTTTTCGGTACGCGACGGGAGGTCGTGCCGCAGTACTACGAGTTCGAGGTGTGCACGGAGACGCCCGGACCGGTGCCGACGACCGCGGGCTACGACATCGCGGTCTCGCGCGACCTCTCGGCGCTCGCATCGGCGGATACCGTGCTAATCCCCGGATGGACGCCCGTGGAGACGCCGCTGTCGGATCGGGTGCGCCGCGCGCTGCTGCGGGCGCATGCGCGCGGGGCGCGACTGGTCACCATCTGCTCCGGGGTGTTCGCACTGGCCCGCACCGGACTCCTCGATGGCCGCGCGGCCACCACGCACTGGGCGCGCGCCGCACAGTTGCAGCAGGAGTTCCCGCGGGTTCGGGTGGAGCCGGACCGGCTCTACGTCGATCACGGCGATGTGGCCACGAGCGCCGGCGCCGGCGCGGGCATCGACCTGTGCCTGCACCTGGTCCGGCAGGATCACGGGGCGGCGCACGCGGCCCTCATCGCCCGGCACATGGTGATGCCGCCGCATCGCGACGGCGGGCAGGTCCAGTACGCACCGGCCCCACCGCCCGAGGACGCCCTGGACGGATTGCTGGAGTGGGCCGGGGAACGCCTGGCAGCGCCGCTGTCCGTGGACGATCTCGCCGCGCACCTGAACGTCTCACCCCGCACCCTGGCCCGGCGCTTCACCGATCAACTCGGCACCGGGCCGGGCGCGTGGCTGCTGGCGCGCCGGGTTTCCGAGGCGCGCACCCTGCTGGAAGAGACGGATCTGCCGGTCGAGGCCATCGCGGACCGGGTCGGTCTGGGCTCGGCGGTCAATCTGCGACGCCGGTTCCGCGCCCAGGTGGGCACGACTCCGGGCGCTTACCGGCGAGCGTTCCGGACGCCGTGACGACGCCGGACCGGTGACGAGGACCGGACTCGGGACAAGGAGATCCGGTCAGGAGATGCCGCGGCGCTTGTCGACTTGGGCGCGCATCTTCTGGGCGAGCTCGCGCATCTCCGGGGTGATCTTGAAGTGGCCGCCCCACTCGTTGAGATCGTCCGGGCCGTACTCCGGATTCGGGAGGATCTGACGCAGCAACTTGTCGGGCAGGCCGCGACGCTGCCATTCGCGCGGGTAGCCGAGCGAGACTTCCTCGAAACGCACGCCGTCATAGAAGGCGGTGCGAGGAATGTGCAGGTGGCCGTAGACGGCACAGACCACGTTGTAGCTGGTGTGCCAGTCGGAGGTGAGGTCGGTGCCGCACCACAGCGCGAACTCCGGGTACCACATCATGTCGACGGGCTGGCGCAGCAGCGGCCAGTGATTGATGAGGACCAGCGGGGTCTCGGCGGGCAGCGCGTCGAGGCGGCGCTTGGTGTACTGCACCCGGGCGTGACACCAGGCGTCGCGGGTGACGTACGGGTCCGGGGAGAGCAGGAATTCGTCGGTGGCCACCACATTGCGCTCGCGGGCGATGGCCAGCCCCTCGGCCTTGGTCTTGGCCCCCTGCGGCAGCCAGGAGTAGTCGTAGAGGGTGAACATCGGAGCAAGGGTGACCGCGCCCCCGTGCGCCTCCGCCCCCGCGCCCTCCCACACCGGAAACGGATCCTCCGGCGTGAGCACATCCAGGTCACGGCAGATCGACACCAGGTAGTCGTACCGCGCCGCACCGTGCATCTGCACGGAATCCTTTGCCGTGGTCCACAATTCGTGATTACCGGGCACCCAGATGATCTTGGCGAACCGCCCGCGCAGGGTTTCCAGCGCCCACCGGATGTCCTCGGTCTTCTCCCCCACGTCACCGGCGAGGATCAGCCAGTCCTCGGGTGAATCCGCCCGGATCGACTCGACCACGGGTTTATTGCCCTGATGCCCGACATGGATGTCGCTCACCGCCATCAGTTTCGGAATCACCCAGCTCCGCCTCTCTGCTCACGACCGTCCTCGCAGCAACGACATCGGCCGCCACCAGATTCCCACGCCGGGATTCGCAGACGATCAACCGACCCAGCGAATGCGGGCGTTGGGCGCGAATCCCGCCGCCACGGCCAGGGTTCCGCCGTCGCGGCGGCAGGAGGCGATGGCCAGGTGGCAGGGGCGCGGGAGGTCGGCGGGGAGTTTCACGCCGCCGTCGATCTGGTAGCGGGTGTTGGTGACCTTCCACTTGCGGGTGGCTTCGGGATCGTCCGGGTCGGTGGGAGGGGCGTCGGCGCGGGCCACGACCATGACCTCGGTGATGCCGGTGGGCCATTCGAAGGTGAGCAGGCCGCCTTGCACGGTGAGGGCGGAGACGACGGGCATGCCGCTGGGGGTGGGGTCTGCCGCCGGGGCGGAGCGCTCGGCCGAAGCCGCACCCGCTGCAGAGTGCGCCGGGCGGGCCGGGCCGTCGGAGCGGCTGAGCTCGGAGGTGCGGCCGGAGACCGAGGCGACGACGCCGTAGACGGGGACCGGGCCGGTGGTGGCGCCGCCGTCCTCGAGGGTGGTGCCGCGGGTGCGGCCGACCACGCGCCAGGAGCCGTCGGGTTGTAAACGGGTGACGCGGTATTCGGCTTGTTCGGTGGCGGAGGGCGACCAGGTGATGACCACGGTGCCGTCGGGTTTGCGGGTGGCCTGCACCTGCGGCGGGGCGTCGACCGGCAGGGCCGACAGCGCGGCGGCGGCTCCGGCGTGATCGGCGCAGACGTCGAAAACCGCCAGCAGCGCCCGCATTCGGGAGGCGGGCGGGGCGGCCGGGGCCGCGGCCAGCATGCGATCGGCCTCGGTGAGCGCGGCGCGGGCCTGGGTGAGCAGCTGCTCCAGGTTCGGGCCGCGGTGGTCGGGATTGGGTACGTCGGAAGCGCTGCGCTCCAAGTACTCCAAGCTTTCCAGGGCCTCGACGAATCGCTTGCCCGCACAGCTGACGGAGGCCGCGCGCCACCGCTGGGCGGCCTCGGCCAAGACCCGATCCACTTCCTCGGCGACCGGGCGGACCGCCGTGCTGCCCGCGGGGTCGCCGCCCACCTTGCGCTGGGCGTCGGCCACCTGCTGCCACGCTTCCTTGGGGCGGCCACGGCGCAAGGCCGCGCGCGCCGCCTTGAGCGGCTCCTCCCAAGCCCGCGCGGGTGGGGTCGGCGTCCGATGTGAACCACGGTCCGCCGCAGTCGAATCCGAGCGCCAAGCGCTCGCGCTGCCGGTGCCCGTGCCGCCGGAGCCCGCGCTGCCAGAGCGCGAGCCACCGGAGCTTCCACCGCTGGCACCCGGACCGCTGGTGCCTGCGCCAGCAACGCCGCCGCCCGCGCCACCAGCACCCATGCCGCCGGAGCCCGCACTGCCAGAGCGCGAGCCACCGGTGCCTGCGCCGCTGGCACCCGGACCGCTGGTGCCTGCGCCAGCAGCGCCGGAGCCTGCGCCGCCCGGTCCCCGATGTGTGGTGCCCGCGAGGTGCTCGCGACCCTCGATGGTCGTGCCGAGTTCGGTGACCAGGGCGAGGAGCACTTGTTCGGCGTGTGCGCGGTCCAGGCCCGCGGCTATGCCCTCGCCGACGAGGTATTCGAAATCGCCTTCGATGAGGTGGTCTTCCACCAGCACCGCCGCCCGCACCTGCGGGCGCAGGGCTTCGGTCGCATCCTCGATGACGGCCTGCAGGTAGTCGTCGACGGCGCTGCCGCCGGCTTCGAGGAGGTCCTTGATGTGCACCAGCAGCTCGTCCAGCACCACCCGCACGCGGCCGGGCGGCAGCTCGCGGGTCCGGGCGCGCAAAGCCTCCGCGCGCAAACGGATTTCGCCGGTCTGATGGGCCTTGGTGAAATCCAGGCGCAGCAGGGCGAGCAGTGTCGGCACCGGATCGCCGGGCAGCAGGCGTTCGTATTCGGCCAGCAGTTTGCGGATCTGCTGCCGCCGTCCGGCGCTCACCGCGCTGGTCGCCGCCGGGGCGGGCGCGGCGGTCTCCTCGAGAATGCGATGGCGGCGAATGCGGGCCTCGATTTCGGCGGCGGTCAGGTTGCCCATCTTGCCGATGTCCTCGAGCCCCGGGATCTTGCTCGCCGGAATGCCGCCGTGCCGCTGCACGAGCCGCTCGATGGCGGTGTCGAGCATTTCGTAGCGTTCCGAATCACGCCGGGCGCGTTGCTGTTTGACGCGTTCGGCCTCCACCCGCCGCGAGCCGGCGTACAGCAGCGGATCGCGCAGCTCCTCGTGCGCGTCCACCAGCAGGCCCACCAGCACCCGGTATTTGGGATGGTCGCGCTGCTTCTGCCAGAACGCCCACACCTCGTCCACGCGCGCCTGCACCTCGGCGTCGCTGAGCCGATCCGACTCCTCCAGCGGAATGTCGTAGAGCTCGAAGCAATCCGCGTGCTCGAGACCGCCGCGGCGTTCCACGGCGGCCAGCACTCGCTTGCGGTAATCGTTGGGGTCGAAGGCGTGCATGGTTGCGCTCAGACGGTTCGGCGGCGGGTGCGCTGCAACTGATCCAGTTCCCGCGCCACATCGGCCTGGGACAGGGTCGCCCCGGTCTGCACCGACAGGGCGAGCGGCATGTGCGCGTCCACGTGGTAGGCGGTGACGTGCAGGACGCCGTCGAAACCCATCTCGAAGGTCACCTGGACTTCACTGCCGGCCGGGTAGCCGGGCGGGATATCGCGAATCCGGCCCTCCACCAGTATTTTCGTATCCTCGGGACGGGTGGAGGCGGCCTGGCCCTGCTGTTCGACGATGGTCAGCTCGATCTGATCCTGATCGGCGCGCACGGTGCCGTAGGAGCGGCGCACCCGAATCGGCAGCGTCTGATTGCGATGCACCAGCCAGCTGGCGGCCAAGCCGTTGTACGGGTCGAGCGCGAGCACGCCGAAACCGCGCGACACCACGGTGTCGACCTGGATTTCGAGCATGCGCTTGACCAGGCCCACCGGCTGCCCGAAGGAGGCGGCGACCCGGGCCAGGGACTGGTTCAGATCGTCCGGAGCCGCCTCGGACAGGGAAGCGCCGTCGCGCAGGCGACCGCGGGTCACCAGATCGGCGATGATGAGCCGCTCCATTTCCAGCTTCTCGCCGTAGAGCGCCGCGCCGCGCGCCACCGACAGATCGGGATCGCGCAATTCGCCGATGAGGCCCAATTCCTTCCGCAGCCCCTCGGCCACCATGGGCATGCGCGAGGAACCGCCGACCAGCAGCAGCCGATCCACCTGGTGCACACCGCGCTTGCCCGCCTCGGTGATGCACGCCCGGGTGAGATCGAGCGTGCGGCGCAGCAGGGAAGCCGTCATGGCCTCCATCTCGGCGCGGGTCAGGGTGACCACCGCGCGGGCGCCGTCGTGGGCGATGACGATCTCGGTGCTCTCCCGCTCGCTGAGTTCGCGTTTGGCCTGTTCGGCCGCCAGCACCAGCATCTGCGATCCGGCCGAATCGTCGAGCGGATCCTCGGCATCGGGATTGGCGGCGCAGAACTGCTGCGACAGGTGCAGGGCGATGCGCTCGTCCCAATCCGCGCCGCCGAGCTGATGATCGCCCTCCACCGCGAGCACCGAGATGCGCCGGTCCGCCAATTCGATGACGGTCGCGTCGAAGGTGCCGCCGCCGAGGTCGTAGACCAGCACGGTCTCGCGCGCCCCGCCCTTGCCGATATCGATACTGCCGTCGAGCCGCCCGAACCCGTAGGACAGCGCGGCCGCAATGGGCTCCGACAGCACGCCCGCCACATCGAAACCGGCGTACGTACCGGCCTGAATGGTGGCGCGCCGCTCCTCGTCGCCGAAATACGCGGGCACGGTGATGACCACCCGCTGCACCGTTTCGCCGCCGCCGAATTCGGCGTCCGCGGCCAGGCTCTTGAGAATCAGGGAGGACACCGCGGGCGCCGACCAGGTCTGTCCGTGCGCCACGAACCGCCAGTCCGCATCCCCCATCCGCCGCTTGACCAGCGCGCACACATGCTCGGGATCCAGGCGGGCCTGCCGCCGCGCGCCCTCGCCCACCACATGGTCGAAGCCGGAGGCGAACAACACCACCGAGGGAACCGTGGGCTCCCCGTTCATCCCGATCAGTACTTCTGGGCGGCCGTCAGCATCGATTCTTGCAATCGCCGAATTTGTTGTCCCCAGGTCGATTCCGAAAACCGCCATGGGCGCGATCGTAGCAGCCGCAACCGACACCGGGGATTATCGTTTCGGCATGACCGAATCAGGTGCGGCGACCAGCTTCGACCAGATCACCGAGCGCATCGACGACCTCGCCCGGGTGCTGGCCCGCCAGGCCGGGACGCTGGAGCGGCTGGCCGACGACGCCAAGGCGCGGGCCCAGCGCGAGCGGGCCGGCGCGGACGTTCCCCTCGTCGTCGATTTGTTCGCGCTCTACAACGATGCCCGCTCCTTCGCGGCCACCGCCGCCTCCGAGACCGAGCGCATTGCCTTCGAGGCGTTCGCCGCGCGGGTGGAGCGGCTGCTGGCCGGGCGCGGCGGGCAGCTCGTGGATCCGGCTCCGGACAGTGAATTCGACGCGCTCACCATGGAAGCCGCCGATGTTGCCGCCGCGGCGGATCCGAGCCTGGACCGCACGATCTCCGAGGTGATCCAGCCCGGGCTCACCGCTGCCGGGCGTTCGCTGCGGCCCGCGAAAGTAATTGTGCGGCGGTATCGCGAGGCGGCAAAAGATCAATAACCCTTGCCCGGTTAAGCACTGACGCTTAATCTCGGCACATGGCGACGCATGCGACCCATCAGGTCCGCACCATCGATGTCGGAGAACCGATTACGCGATTCGCGCGCGGCTGGCACTGTCTCGGGCTGGCCGAATCGTTCCGCGACGGAAACCCGCACTCGGTCAATGCCTTCGGCGGCAAGCTGGTGATCTGGGCGGACAGCCAGGGGAAGCTGCACGCCCTGGACGGCTACTGCCGGCACATGGGCGCGGATCTGTCCTACGGCAGCGTCAAGGACGACAATATCGCCTGCCCCTTCCACGATTGGCGCTGGCGCGGCGACGGGAAATGCGCGGCCATCCCGTACGCGCGCCGGGTCCCGCCGCTGGCGCGCACCCGATCCTGGATCACCTGCGAGGAGAACGGGCAGTTCTTCGTCTGGAACGATCCCGAGGGCAATCCGCCGCCGCCCGAGGTCGCCATACCGCACATCGAGGGCATCGAGACCGATCGCTGGAGCGACTGGGATTGGAACACCCTGCTCATCGAGGGCGCGCACTGCCGCGAAATCATCGACAACAACGTCGATATGGCGCACTTCTTCTACATTCACTATGCCTATCCGGTGTATTTCAAGAATGTGTTCGAAGGGCACGTCTCGACACAGTTCCTGCAGTCGAAGGGCCGTCCCGATATGTACAGCGGCTCCAACTACGGGCAGGTGTCGCTGCTGCGTTCGGAGGCGTCCTATTACGGGCCCTCGTACATGATCAACTACTTGCACAACGACTTCGGCGACAACACCGTGGAAGTCGTTCTGATCAACTGCCATTACCCCGTCACGAACAACTCGTTCATGCTGCAGTGGGGTGTGAGCGTCCAGCGCATCGAGGGCCTGCCGCCGGAGAAGTCCGCCAAACTGGCCAAGTCCTTCGGCAAGAGCTTCGGCGTCGGATTCCTCCAGGACGTAGAGATCTGGAAACACAAGACGCGCATCGACAATCCGCTGCTCACCCAGGAAGACGGGCCCGTCTATCAGCACCGCCGCTGGTACGAGCAGTTCTATGTGGACGTCGCCGACATCACCCCGGAAATGACCGCCCGCTTCGAATACGAGGTCGACACCAACCACGCCAATGCGAACTGGCAGGCCGAAGTCGCCGCCAACCTGGCCCGCCGCGCCGCCGAGGAGAGCTGAACCCCTGCACCCGTAGAACAGCGGAGCAGCCCGCCGCCCGGACGGCGAAGGGCTGCTCACGGAGTGGCTTCCGTCAACCGGCACGACCTCGAGCCGCGATTACGACCACCAATTCACCCACAGGTGCCCGTCACTGGCACGGACGAACACGTAGGGCCGGTTTTGATAGGTGACCGTCGCGATCGCGTTCGGATCGACCGTGCGGCCCTGGGGAGTTCCTTGGTCGGACCAGTTCCATTTCGCGCCGTCCCACCAGTTCACCCACAGATGACCGTCATTGCTGCCGCGCACGAACACGTAGGGCCGGTCTTGGTAGGTGACCGTCGCGATCGCGTCGGGATCGATCTGACCGCCCTGATCCGACCAGTTCCACTTCCCGCCATCCCACCAGTTCACCCACAGATGACCATCATTGCTACCACGCACGAACACATACGGATTCCCCTGGTACGTCACCGCCGCGATCGCGTCCGGATCGATCTGACCACCCTGATCCGACCAGTTCCACTTCCCGCCATCCCACCAGTTCACCCACAGATGACCATCATTCCTGCCGCGCACGAACACGTAGGGCCGATCTTGGTAGGTGACCGTCGCGATCGCGTCCGGATCGATCTGACCACCCTGATCCGACCAGTTCCACTTCCCGCCGTCCCACCAGTTCACCCACAGATGACCATCGCTGCCGCGCACGAATACGTAGGGCCGGTCTTGGTAGGCGACCGACGCGATCGCATTGGGATCGACCGTGCGAGCCTGGGGAGTTCCTTGGTCGGACCAGTTCCATTTCCCGCCGTCCCACGAATTCACCGACAGGTGGCCATCTTTCGTACGCACGAACGCGTACGGGTTGCCTTGATAGGTGGCCGTCGCGATCGCGTTCGGGTCCACAGTGCGGCCTTGCGGGCTGCCTTGGTCGCTCCATTGCCATGCCATCGCCGTGTCTCCATCCTTGCGTCTGAACAGGAACAGGAGGAAGGTCTGCATGCCGGTTCGGCTCGATCGCGCGCCGCCCCCTGCGCCAGTGGAAGGTGGGCCGTGTGGGCGTATCCGCCAGACCATTCGAGCGAGCGCCCCGAAGCCACGTTCTCAGCATGACACCTCCACAAGGGGCCTGGACAGATCCGAAAGCCCCCTTGACAATCCTTCGACGGACCGGTCGATTTTCTTTAATCCGCTTATGCCATAAGCGATTCCGTGAAAGTCACGGCGGAGGAAGCCGCCGCGGAGGGCTGAACCGGCCCCATTTCCCGTGCGCGGGCGGTCATTGTTACCGTGGCTTATGACCAGCGATTCCGTACTCCGGCGGCGCGAGCAGCTCTCGGACTTCCTGCGCTCGCGGCGAGCGCGAATCACGCCGGGAGACGTGGGAATTCCCGCGGCGGGGCGACGTCGGACGCCGGGGCTGCGGCGTGAGGAAGTCGCCGTCCTGGCCGGCGTGGGGGTGTCCTGGTACACCTGGCTCGAACAGGGGCGCGATATCTCGGTCTCGGCCGATGTGCTGGATGCGGTCGCTCGCGCGCTGCTGCTCAGCGATCGCGAACGCGCGCACCTCTACGTGCTGGCCGGAATGAACCCGCCGCCCGCCTGCGGCGAGCCCGGAGCGGCGGTCACCGACGAAGTGCGCCAGTTGCTCGAGGCCTGGGGCCGGCGGCCCGCCGTCCTGCGCGACCGATACTGGAACATCCTGGCGTTCAACGACACCGCGCGCCTGGTCTTCGGCTACGACGACGGCCCCCAGCACTGCCTGATCACCTACTTCACCAATCCCCGCTACCGCGCCATGGGCGAGGTGTGGGAATCGGCCGCACCCGCCGTGGTGGCCGCCTTCCGCGCCGATACCGCGCACTGCTCCGGCCAACCCGAGGTGTGCGGCGTGGTCGAGCGGCTCAGCGCACGCAGCCCCGAATTCGCCGCCCTGTGGGAACGCCACGACGTGGGCGTCCCCGTCCAGGCCGTGAACGCCCTGCGCCATCCCGAAGCTGGTGAGCTGTACTTCGACGCGACCACCCTCACCGTCGCCGACCATCCGGATTGGCATCTGGTGCTCTACAACCCGCAGCCCGCCACCGACACCGCGGCGCGCCTGGAACGCCTCCCCCACCTACGTCTCGCCGAACCTTTGACCGAAGCAAGCTGACCCGCCGATCCGGGTGATGCCGATCCGCGCGATCCTGGTGGTGCCACACCCACCATAAACACGCACTGTCTACCCCCGGCCGCCGACGGCACGCTTGTGCCCATGACACACAACAGCTTCCGATTCGACGGCAAGATCGCTCTGGTCACCGGCGGTTCCAGCGGCATGGGCCTGGCCACCGCGCACCGCCTCGCCGCCGAGGGCGCACAGGTGATCATCACCGGCCGCGACAAGGCCCGCCTCGACGAGGCCGTCGCACAGATCGGCGACCGCGCCACCGGAATCCCCGGCGACGCAACGAACCTCACCGATATCGAAACCCTCGCCACCACCATCCGCGACCGCTACGGCCGCCTCGACGTGGTGTTCGCCAATGCGGGCATCGGCTCCTTCCAGCCCATCGCCGACGTCACCGAATCCGAGTTCTACCGCGTCCTCGACACCAACTTCAAAACGGCCTTCTTCACCCTCCAGCACACCATCCCCCTGCTGTCCGACCGGGCCGCAATCGTCATCAACGCCAGCTTCGCCCCCTACCGCGGCTTCCCCGCCTCCGCCCTCTACTCCGCCACCAAAGCCGCAGTCCACAACCTGGCCCGCACCCTCGCCACCGAACTGTCCCCCAGGGGAATCCGCGTCAACTCGGTAAGCCCCGGGTACATCGACACCCCCGCCTTCCGCGCCGAACTCCCTGTCGCCGCCCAAAACGCCGTCGCCGCAACGGTCCCCGCCGGACGCGTCGGCTCCTCCGACGAAGTGGCCGCCGCCGTGGCCTTCCTCGCCTCTCCCGAGGCGTCCTACATCAACGGCGAGGATCTGCTCATCGACGGCGGCCTCATCAACGCAATCCCCGCACCGACGCAATAGCCCCGCGCTGCCCGCGAATCGCCCGGCAGATTCCATGCACGGGAATACATCTTCGCGTGTACCACGTTGGCTCCTCGTGCACTCGGTCACCCTGGCCGCTGTTCGAAGGAGAGATCTTGTCCGAGAAGACGTTTGCCGATCAGTACATCGTGGTCACCGGTGGCGGCACCGGTATCGGGCGGGCAGCGGCGCTGGCGTTCGCCGAACAGGGGGCGGCCGGTGTCGTCATTACCGGCCGCCGCCGCGAAACCCTCGACGAAGCCGCCGCCGAACATCCGGCACTGATCCCGGTGGTCGCCGACGTCACCACGCCCGAAGGCGCCGACGCGGTAGCCGCGGCGATCACCGAGCACGGCGGCCGCCTCGATGTTTTGGTCCACAATGCGGGCATCTTCCGCAACACGCCTCTCGACGCGCTCGACGCCGACGCGGTCCGAGCGCAGCTCGACATCAATGTCACCGGCCCAGTCCTGCTCACCGCCCGCCTGCTGCCCCTGCTGCGCGTGGGCGGCAATATCGTCCTCGTCTCCAGCATCTCCGCCCGTCTGGCCGGAGCCGGTTCCTCCGTCTACTCCGCCAGCAAGGCCGCCGTCGACAGTCTCGTCCGCAGCTGGGCAGTCGAACTCGGCCCCAAGGGAATCCGAGTCAACGGCGTGGCTCCCGGCCAGGTCGACACCCCGATCCTCGGCATTGCCGGCATGCCCCCCGAGGCCGTCCAGGACTGGTACACCCAATACGCCGCCTCCGTCCCCGCGGGCCGCATCGGCACCGTCCACGACATCAGCTCCTGGATCACCCGCCTGGCCGAACCCTCCAGCTCCTGGATCACCGGCGAGATCATCACCATCGACGGCGGCAAACTGCTCGTATAGCGGCTCCACAGGGACTGGGCGGTCCGTCCCGCCGAACGCCGCCCCATCCCCGCCGCTGCACTGCCAGTCGCTTATTCCGCTGTGGCACAACAGAAATCGATCTTCTACGGTGAAATCGAAGCCGTGGGAGCCACCATGAAGCGCCTGCTATTCCTGATCGCGGCGATCACCATCGCCGCCTCCACCTACGACTACTCCAGATCCACGAACCACTACGGCCTGATCGTCGTCGGCGGAGTGTTCGCGGCGATCACCCTGATCAGCAAGGCCATCGATTAGACCGGTCCGGCACGTGGCTACCCGAAGTCGTAGTACGACGTCACCGCGTGCTGGCCGGTGTAGCCGGGGCCCGCGGTGTCGTCCGCGCCGAGGTAGGCGGCGGTGAAATTCGGCGGACGGAAGTCGGTGCCGGACAGGCGCCGGCGACGCCGGTCGTAGGTCAGGCCGGCCGCGCGCAACTCGGCCAGGACCGGGCGGGCGGCCGAGGAGCCGTCGGGGTTGCGGATCGCGTGGGGATCGAAATCGGCGGCGAAGGATCCACCGGGCCTGGTCCATTGGGTCATGGCCGTCAGCACGGCCAGTTTGTCGCCGAGATAGTGCAGGCCGTGGACACAGGTGACCAGGTCGGCGGGGGCGTCGGGGTGCCAGGTGGCGGCGCTGGCGGTGAGCAGCCGCAGGTGAGGGGTGCGCGGGGTGGCGAGGAAGTGGTTCACCAGGTCGATGCCGGTGATGGCGATGTCGGCGGTGGGGAACTCGGTGGCGAAGCGGTCCTCGGCCTCGAGGAGCGCCCGCCCCGAACCGCAGCACACGTCGATCCAGCGGACCGCGGCATGCGGGTTGCCGCGCAGGATGGTTGCCAGGCGTTCGTAGGGATCGAAACCGAGTTCGCGGGCATAGCTGTTGACGCCGGACAGGCCGCGAAGGCGGTTCATGGCGTTGTTCGCGACCACCGAAGAGGATTCCAACGCGGCATCGTCGAGAAGTCGGGCGTGAAGATCAGCTGACACCCGACCATTATTCCTGGTCGGGTGCTGTTTTTCGCTGTTGGGATGTACTGTTTCGGGGTTTCCGCTACACCATGATGGATTCGGGATCCCGTGTGGTGGACGGGGATCGACCCGGTACGGGGCGCGGGAGGCGGGCGGGCCACCAGACGCGGTCGCCGGCGAGCATGGTGAGGGCCGGGACCAGGATGGAGCGGACCAGGAGGGTGTCGAGGAGGACGCCGAAGGCTACGGCGAAACCTATTTGGGCCAGGGAGACCAGGGGGAGGGTGGTCAGGACGGCGAAGGTGGCGGCCAGGACGATTCCGGCGGAGGTGATCACGCCGCCGGTGACGGAGAGGCTGCGGAGCATGCCGGGGCGGGTGCCGATTCGGCGGGCCTCTTCGCGGGCGCGGCTCACCAGGAAAATGTTGTAGTCGACGCCGAGGGCTACCAGGAACAGGAAGGCGAAGAGGATCAGGCCCGAGTCCAAGCCGGTGAAGCCGAAGAGGTGTTCGAAGGCGAGAACGCTTGCGCCCAAAGCCGATCCGAAGGACAGGACGACGGTCAGCAGGAGGCCGAGAGGGGCGGCGAGGGAGCGCAGGAGCAGGGCGAGAACAGCGGTCACCACCAACAGGACGAGGGGGATGACCACCCAGCGGTCGCGGGTGGAGGCGTCGGCGATATCGAGGTTGGAGGCGCTGGGGCCGCCTATTACCGTGCCGGGGGCCAGGTTGCCGAGGTTGGTGCGGAGGCGGTCGATGGTGGCGTATTCGGTGGCCGAGTCGGCGGGGTCGCGTGGGATGGCGGTGATCTCGGAGAATTCGGGGCCGGCGCGGCCCGCTTCTGCCGAGCCGATGCCAGGGTCGGATTCCACGGCGCGGAGAACGGTGTCGCGGACGGCGTTGGGGGCCATGACCAGCAGTGGGGTGCCGGCGCGTTCGGGGAAGTGCGCGGCGATGGCGGTTTGGCCGTGGACCGATTCCGGGGTGTCGACGAATTGGTCGGCGCGAGAGAGGGATCCGGTGTTGCCGAGCAGGCCGAGGCCGAGGATGGCCAGCACGGCCACCGAGGCGGCAGCCGAAACCACCGGGCGGCGGGCGATATGCGCGCCGATGCGATCCCACAGGGTCGCGCGGGCGATGGCGCCGGATTGCGGGCGGGGCACGCGGGGCCAGAAGATCCAGCGGCCGCACAGCACCAGCAGGGCGGGGAACAGGGTCACCATGACCAGCAGGGTGCACAGGATGCCGGCCGCACCGACCGGGCCCATGCCGGCGGCATTGTTCATATCGGCGGCCAGCAGGCACAGCAGGCCGAGGCTGACCGTGGCGGCGGAGGCGGCGATGGCGGGGACCGAGCGGCGCAGCGCGGCCAGCATGGCGATGACGACATCCGAATGATGGCGCAGCTCTTCGCGATAGCGGGCGACGATGAGCAGGGCGTAGTCGGTGCCGACGCCGAAGACCAGGATGGTGAGCACCGCGGCGCTCTGATCGTTGACGGTGACGTCCAAGGTTTTGGCCAGGCCGTACACGGCGGCCATGGACAGCAGGTTCGCGCCCGCCACCGCGAGCAGCGGCACCAGCCACAGCAGCGGGCTGCGGTAGGTGAGCAGCAGGATGACGGTCACCACGAGCACCGTCACCAGCAGCAGCCGCTCGTCGATGCCCTCGAACGCGCCCTCGAAATCGGCCGAGAGCGCCCCGGGCCCGGCGACCTGCACGGTCAGCCCGGCGGGATGCTCGGCCACGGCCGAGCGGAATTCCTCGATGTAGGAAGACGGTTCACCATGGGATTCGCCGACCATAACCGGATACATCAGGGCTTTCCCATCGGCGGAGGCAATGGGCCGATCCGGTCCGCTCGCACTGCCGTACGTCGCCCGCAACGCGCTGTACTGGGCCGCGGCGGTGGCGCGATCCGCCTCGGTGACACCCGAATCACGCTCGTACACCACGAGAAAGACGTTCTCGGTCCCGCCGGGCAACGTCTGCTCGAGCTGCGCGGCCATGGTCGACTGCGCCGAGGCGGGCAGGTAATCGGTTTCCTTGTCGGACTTCACATCATCGAGCCCACCGGCAAACGGCACCATCGCGGCGAGCACCGCGATCCACAGGCCGAAGAGCAGTAGCGCTCTGGCTTTCATTCCCATGATTGACTCCTCGCATCGGGCATGAGAGCAGCGTCGCGGGAAGCCGACGAGAAAACGTCCGCCCGGGGTCGGCTGTTGCGAATACTCCGCACGGAGTACACGCCCGGCCCGCCACTGCCGCACAATGGCGGGAATGAACCGCGTGTGGTGGATCGACGGCCTGCTCATGGGCCTCGTCCTGCTCGCGGAACTGGTGGCGAGCTTCCTGATACCGGCGAGCGAACAGATCAACGGCTCAGGCATCGCGCTGCTGGTGTCGGCGACCCTGCCGTTGATCGCGCGGCGCAGGTATCCGATGGCGGTGCTGATCACCCATACGGCACTGGCGATTCCGTATCATGCGAACGAATTCCCGCACGAGGCGATCATTCCCTCGACCATCCTCGCGCTGTACACGGTCGCCCGGCACGGCAACCGGCGCCGCACCGCCGGCGTCATCCTCGCTGTCATGGCCCTCGCGGCCGGCGGAATCCTCTTCTCCCGCACCGCGAACGAGAACACCGCACTGCAAACCTTCGGCGCGGTCGGCTGGATCGTGCTCGCCTGCGTGGCCGGTGAAGCGGTCCGATTGCATCGCGCCTACATCGCCGAAGTCCTGGATCGCGCCGAACGCGCCGAACGCACCCGCGACGAGGAGGCCCGCCGCCAGGTCACCGAGGAACGCCTGCGCATCGCCCGCGACCTGCACGACCTCCTCGCGCACACCATCACCGTCATCCAGGTGCAGGCCGGGGTGGCCGCGCACCTGCTCACCGAGCGACATGCCGACTCGCGCACCGTCATCGATGCACTGGAAACCATCTCCGACGCCTGCGCCGACGCCCGCGCCGAACTCGCCGCGACCGTCGGCGTGCTCCGCGCCCCGAGCGGGGGCGCCCGGGAGACCGACGCTTCCCGAGAGCCCCTGCCCGATCTCACCCGAGTACGCGCGCTGGCCGAACACGCCGAAGCCGCCGGAGTCACCGTGGAATTCGTGACAGCCGGACACCAGCGCCCACTGGCTCCGACCGTGGAACTGGTCGGCTACCGCATCATTCAAGAGGCCCTCACCAATATCGCCAAACACGCACAGGCAACCATCGCGACCGTGCGCCTCGACTACCGCACCGACCGCCTGCTCATCGGCATCACCGACAACGGCCGCGGCCGGCAGCACGGTGACCCCGGAAACTCCATGGCCACCACCGGTTTCGGTATCCGCGGCATGATCGAACGCGCCACGGCGATAGGTGGCACCGTCTCCGCGACCGATACCGGCGGCGGCTTCGAGATCGCCGCCGCACTCCCGGTCAGCGGCCACTCGAGCCCCACACCGGCCCCGATCCCGCCCAACAAGCCCGTGGCTGCACCGATCCCGCCCAACATGCCCGAGGGCGCACCCACCCCGGCCGGCGAACCCGAGGCGACACCGATCCCGACCAGCGAACCCGAGGCCGCACGCATTCCGGCCAGCGAACCCGAGTCGGCGGTGTACGACTCGGCCGCACGCCTGGTGGACCGTGCCGAGCGGACCGCACCGCACCCGGCAACCGATGCGTCGATGGAGGCTCGCCCATGATCCGAGTCCTCTTGGCGGACGACCAGGCCCTGGTACGCGGCGCCTTCGCCCTCCTCATCGCCTCGGCCGCCGATATGCGGGTCGTCGGCGAGGCCGCCACCGGCCGCGAGGCCGTCACCCTGGCCCGCACCGAACGCGCCGACGTCGTGGTCATGGACATCCGCATGCCCGACCTGGACGGCATCGCCGCCACCGCCGAGATCGCCGCCGACGAAAACCTCGCGGGCGTACGGGTTCTCGTCCTCACCACCTACGACACCGACGACAATGTCCTGGCCGCCCTCCGCGCCGGCGCCAGCGGCTTCCTCATCAAGGACACCAAACCCGCCGCCCTCCTCGACGCCATCCGCACCATCGCCGCCGGCGAAGCCCTCCTCTCCCCCAGCGCCACCGCCGCCGTCATCACCCGCGTCCGCACCCTCCCCGATCCAGCTCCCCGCCCATCCATCTCGACGCTGACCGACCGCGAACTGGACGTCCTCATCCTCATAGCCCGCGGCCTCACCAACGCCGAAATCGCCGAATCCCTGGTCCTGAGCCCCCTCACCGTCAAAACCCACGTCAGCCGCATCCTCGCCAAACTCCTTGCGCGAGACCGCGTTCAACTGGTCATCGCCGCCTACGAAGCGGGCCTGGTGACCCCGGCCCCCTGACGCCGAGTCGGCCGCCGGTGACCGACGCGAGGTGCGCCCGGACCGACGCCGCCTTCTCCTCGGTGCACACCCCGCTGGCAAGCAGGTCCAGAATCGCCGGCAAGCAGGTTCGGAATCGACAACACACCGACTCCGGACTCACGCGAGTCGGCGCGGCACCTCCGCGCCGACTCGGGCCCAGCGTCCGGACAGCGCCCGCCAGCAGACCGCGACCAGCCGCAGCACCATGAAAGCGACCAGCCCGGACCAGATTCCGGCGATGCCCCAGTCGTAGGCGAGCGAGAGCCAGATGGCGGGTAGGAAGCCCAGCAGGGCCGAGCCAAGGGTGGCATTGCGCAGGAAGGCGGCGTCACCAGCGCCGAGCAGCACGCCGTCGAGCGCGAACACCACACCGGCGACCGGGATGAGTCCCACGAAGAACCACCACACCACGTGGGTGCGTTCCAGCACCGACGGATCCTCGGTGAACAGCCGCGGTATCAGCGCGTACCCGGCCGCGAACGCCGCCGCCAGCACCACCGCGAAGGCCGTGGACCACCCGGTGATCCGCCGCGCGAGACCCTGTGCGCCCCGGGCGTTCCCGGCCCCCAGCGCCGCGCCCACCAGGGTCTGCGCCGCGATCGCCAGCGAATCCAGGGTGAGCGCCAGGAAGTTCCACAACTGCAGGACCAGTTGATGCGCCGCCACCGAGGCCGCCCCGAACCGGGACGCCACGGCCGCCGCGGACACGAAGCACGCCTGGAAGGCGAGACTGCGCGCGATCAGATCCCGGCCGAGCACCAACTGGGCGCGCATGACCTCGAAGCGCGGCCGCAACGGCACCTTCGCGACGAACAACGCCCGCACGAACAATCCCCCGGCCACCAACTGCCCCACCACATTCGCCACGGCCGACCCCGCCAGCTCCCACCGCGGCGCACCCAACAGCCCGTGCACCAGCACCGGGCACAGCACCGCCGAAATCACCAGCCCGGCAACCACATACACCAGCGGCCGCCGCGTCTGCTGCACCCCGCGCATCCACCCGTTCCCGGCCATGGACAACAGGATCAACGGCACCCCGAACAGCGCGATCCGCAACCACGGCAACGCTTCCTCGGCGATATCGCCGCCACCCGCGATGGCCCGCGTCACCGGCCCCGCGAACACCTGCAGCAGAAGGAGAATCACCACCCCCACCCCGGCCGCGATCCAACTGGCCTGCACTCCTTCTTCGACCGCCCCGGCCTCGTCCCCGGCCCCGTGCCGCCGCGAAGACCGCGCCGTCGTCCCATAACTCAGAAACGTCAGCTGCGAACTGACCTGTGCCAGAATCAATCCGCCGACCGCGAGCCCAGCCAGCGCCAGCGCTCCCAAGCGGCCGACCACCGCCATATCGAACAGCAGATAGATCGGTTCCGCGACCAGCACCCCCAGCGTCGGCACCGCGATCCCGAGAATCCGCCGCGGCCCGGCCTGCACCGCCTCGTCCCCGCGCTTGCGCGTCGCGACGTCCGCCACGGCCCAGCCCGGCTCACCCGCCCCGTCCACCCCGCGGTCCTCACCATTGCGCATCCGATCACCCTCCCACACCCCTACGACACCGACGGCCGCGCACGCCGACCGCACCACCCGGGCGTCATCCCGGGGCGCGCGCACCTACCCGTACGCGACCTTCTGCAACCCGACTTCCGGCGCGCGGCCGTCGGCGCCGGCGTCGGACCCACCAAGATCACCACGGTGCTCGGCACCCCCGAGGCCTACGTTCGGCAATTCGCTTCAGCTTCGGCAGGCCCACCCGCGCGGGCATGGCAGCCCCGCGGTGGTCAGGCAGGTTTCCACTCGGCACAGGCCACGACCTCGTGGCCCCGGCTGGGGAAGACGGCGTCCATGAAGAAGTCGTGCACGGCCGTATCACCGTCGGCGCAGCCGTCCCGCAGCACGGTCACCCCATATCCGCGATCAGCCGCGTCATAGCAGGTCGCGGCCACCATCGCACTGGTCGCGACCCCGGCGATCGCGAGCGTATCGACGCCGCCCGCCCGGAGCACGAGGTCGAGATCGGTCCCCGCGAACGCACTCGCCCGGCGCTTCACCACCACAATGTCCTCGTCCGCGACCGGCAGCGCGATCTCGGTTCCGGCCGACCCTTCATGGAACCCGTCCCCGGACTCGAAGAACGACTTGAACATCGCGTTGCCCGGCGGCAGATCAGTCCCGTTGCCCCGCATGGCGAAGCGCACGAACACAACGCGAACACCGGCCGCGCGGGCGCGCGGGAGCAGGTCGGCGAGCGGCGGCACGACACTCTTGGCGAACGGATAACCGTCCGTGATCCCCACTTGAACGTCACCGATGATCAGCGCGGTCGTCACAGCAGGCTCTCCTCCAGACTCATCCTCCGGCACCCGCGGCCAACGGGTCCGCCATTCCAGCGGCCATCATAGTGAGGGCGCACCGATCAGCTTGGCAGCGTGGAGTTTTCACGCGTCGGCCAGGCGATCCAGGAGACCCTTGTTGTCAGCGTTCGAGCGGCGGCCCAACTCCAGCACATGAGCCGTCTCTCGGCGCTGCCGGTAGTCCTCCAGCGCAATGAGAAAAATCTGCTGCCAAGCCATTGTGCCGCCTCCTCGAAACCCACTCGCATCAGCAATGGTGTCAGAGGTGACCAGCCTGACTGGTATCTGTCAGACCCAGCCGGCGGCCTCCAAGCCGTCGAAGACGGCCTCGGCGGTGTAGTACAGGCCCTGCATGGACAGTTCGGCCGGGCCGTCGGTGACGCGGTTCTCCATGGCGATGCCCTGGGACAGGGCGGTGCCGCGGACGCTCTGGAACAGGACGTAGCTGGTATTGCCGTCGCCGAGGACGACGTCGCCCGCTTTGCCGACGAAGTACAGGTTGAAGAAGTCGGCTAGCTGGGCGCCGTATTCGGACTTCAGTTCGTCGGTGATGTTGTGGGTGGTGCCGATTAGGGCGTCGCCGATGGTGAAGAAGTCTCGGGTGTTCGAGAGGCGGGTGCCGGTGTCGGCGATGGCCTTCGGGAAGTCGATGAGCAGGTGGGCGTCGAGGCCCGCGCCGGCGACGCGGCCCGCCGAGCGGGAGGGGTCGGCGGCCATGGCGTAGTAGCGCTGCCAGCCGGGGGTGACCGGGCCGCCGGCGAGGTGACCGTGCAGGTTGGCCAGGTATTCGTGGAAGAAGGCGTAGCTGACCTTGCGCGCCCAGACCGGGTCGTCGAAGCGGCCCTGATCGAGCAGCGGGTTGGCGTCGCGCAGGATGTTGCGATAGAAGACGGCGAAGATGCCGCGGCGGTCCTTGTGGGCGGTGAAGATCGCGGCGATGCGGTTCATGCGCTGCTCGCCGTCGTGCAGGTCGCGCAGGGTGGCCGGGTCGGAGAGCTGGACGAGTTCGGCTCGCTCCGCGTCGCTCACAGGGGCGATCGCCGGCGAGTGGGAGCCGGTCGCGGGCGGATCGACGGCGACGGCGGTTCCGGCCGCCGAACCGAGGACGGCCGCCGTGGCGACCAGGACTACCGCGAGACGGGACGTTTTACGCACAGCACTACTCCAAGCAGATTTATCAAGTGGATTGCTCGAAGTGTGCCGACTGCTCCGCAGTTCGGCCAAATACAGAGAAACTGTCTTTGATCAGCTCTTGTAGATGATCGCTATCGAATAGCTAAGCCGCGCCGGGTAATCCGGATTCGTTACATCCGGGAGCAGGTGGATGTCCGTGCCGGATATCACATCCGCCGTGCCTCAGCACCCGCCGAGCTCCCCCAGCAAGGCCGCGACCAGGTCTTCCGGCGTTCCGGAAGTGGAATAGCCTGCCGCATAACGATGTCCGCCGCCGCCGAGCGCGGTCGCCACACGGGCAACGTCCACCCCGGGCGAGCCGTCGGCGGAATCGTGCGAGCGCAGCGAGACCGTCCACTGCTCGGGCTGGGAGCGGGACTCCTTGAAGACGGCCGCCACCTCGGCCTCGGAGGTGGTGCGGACCAGGTCGATAATGCTCTCCACCTCTTCGGAGCGCACCCCGTCGAGATCCTCCCGGCGCACGAAGGCGTACACCAGCCCCGCGCCCGCGGCCGCCTCGCGATCCAGCTGCGCCGAGGCCAGCACCCGCGACAGCATGGTCAGCCAGCCGAAGGGATGGGTGTCCATGAGCGTGCGGGTAATGCCCGCGCCGTCGATACCGGTGGCCAGCAGCCGCTCGGCGAGCGCGTGCGAGCCGGGACGCGCCCATTTGAAGGACCCGGTATCGGTGACCAGCCCGGCATAGAGGCAATGCGCCACATCGCGATCGATGGGCTCACCCCAGGCGTCCAGAATGCGGGCAATGAGACCCGCGGTCGATTCGGCCGATTCGTCGACCACGTTCACGGTGCCGAAGCGGGTATTGGAGCGATGGTGATCCAGCACCAGGCTGACCCGCGCACCGGACAGCCGGTCCTGCAGCGCACCCAACCGCCCCGCGCTCCCGCAGTCCACCGCCACCAGCACGTCGACCTCCCGCGGCACCTCCGCCGGGGGCACCAGCAATTCGATGCCCGGCAGCGATCGCATGGAGGCCGGCAGCTCCGCCGGCTCGGCGAAGGACACCCGCACGGGCACCCCGCGCCGATGCAGCACCTGCGCCAGCGCCAGCCCGCTGCCGATGGTGTCGGCATCGGGCTGGACGTGGCAGAGCACCGTGACCGATCGGGCGGTGTCGAGCACCGACACCGCCGCGGCCAGATCGACCTGTTCCGTCACCGGCGCGTCTCCTCCCCGGTTCGCGACCGCAGGTCAGTCTTCGTCGTCGTCTTCGTCGTCGGCCTTGTACGGATCGGCGTCACCGGCATAGGTGGCGCCGACCGCGACCTGGGCGACACGAGCATCGGCGGCGCGGGCGCGAGCCAGCAACTCCTCCATCTGCTTGGCGGCGTCCGGGACGGTGTCGAGGGCGAAGGACAGGATCGGGGTGAACTTGACGCCGGTGCCCGCGCCGACCTTGGAGCGGAGAATGCCCTTGGCCTTCTCCAGCCCGGCGGCCGCTTCCGCGTAGTCCGGTTCGGCGTCGAGGGTCTCCCCCATCACCGTGTAGTAAATGGTGGCTTCCCGCAGATCACCGGTCACCTTGGTATCGGTGACGGTGACGAAACGCAGCCGCGGATCCTTGATCTCGTATTCGATGGCCGTAGCCACGATCGTGGAGATCCGCTTGGCGAGTCGGCGTGCCCTGGCCTGATCCACCATGGCCATGCCCTCCTCACGTAATCGATTCAGTCTTCGGGTCCGAAGACGCGGCGGCGTACCGCCAGCAACTGTAACTCCGGGCGGTCCGCCACGTGCCGTTCACACTTGTCCAGCACCTGGGTGAGATGGCTCATGCCTACGCTGACCATCGCCACACCGAGCAACGTACGCCGGTAAAGGTCGTGTTCCCCACCTTCGACGGCGCAGACACCCATTCTCTGGAGGTCCGCGATGATCGGGCGGATGACGGAGCGCTTCTGCTTGAGCGAATGCACATCGCCGAGCAGGATGTCGAATTCGAGCGCTCCGAAGAACAACTTGTCTCCCATGTGTCGCGCACGCACTTATTCTCGTAAAACCAACGCGCCCAAAAGGCGTACGCGGGAACGCGCCGGATTGGTAAGTGGCCCACGGAAACCCGTGGACCGGTACGGCATCGCCGGGCCCGGATTGCTCCGGACCCAGCGATCGCACTGTACTCCTAGTCGCGCGGCTTCTCGCGCAGCTCGTAGGCCTCGATGACGTCGCCCTCACGAATATCGTTGTAGGTGAGCGTCATACCGCACTCGAAGCCCTCGCGGACCTCGGTCGCGTCGTCCTTCTCGCGCCGCAGCGAGGAGATCGTCACGGTCTCGGCGACCACGACATTGTCCCGCAGCAGGCGCGCCTTGGCATTGCGCTTGACCGAACCCGAGAGCACCATGCAGCCCGCGATATTGCCGAACTTGGAGGAGCGGAAGATCTGGCGGATCTCCGCCCGACCCAGCTCGACCTCTTCGTAGATCGGCTTGAGCAGACCCTTGAGGGCCTTCTCGATCTCGTCGATGGCCTGGTAGATGACCGAGTAGTACCGAATGTCGACGCCCTCGCGGTTGGCCGCGGAGGCCGCCTTGCCATCGGCCCGGACATTGAACCCGATAATGATCGCGTTCGAGGCCGAGGCC
This sequence comes from Nocardia sp. NPDC127526, assembly GCF_042672265.1. Classification (NCBI taxonomy): domain Bacteria; kingdom Bacillati; phylum Actinomycetota; class Actinomycetes; order Mycobacteriales; family Nocardiaceae; genus Nocardia; species Nocardia sp. NPDC127526. The sequence continues at coordinate 37,592 of NZ_JBHXVO010000030.1, forward strand.
AGGTTGACATTGGTCTCGGTGACGCCACCGACACCGCGGTCGATGACGCGCAGTCGCACCTCGTCGCCCACATCGATACCGAGCAGCGCCTCTTCGAGGGCCTCGACGGTACCGGAGTTGTCGCCCTTGAGGATCAGGTTCAGCTCCGAGGTCTCCTTCAGAGCGGCATCCAGATCTTCCAGGGAGATCCGCTTGCGGCTGCGCGCGGCCAGGGCGTTGCGCTTGCGAGCATTGCGGCGATCGGCGATCTGCCGCGCGATGCGGTCCTCCTCGACCACGAGCAGGTTGTCACCCGCGCCCGGCACCGAGGTGAAGCCGATGACCTGGACGGGCCGCGACGGCAGCGCCGCCTCGACGTCGTCGCCGTGCTCGTCGACCATGCGGCGCACGCGACCGTAGGCGTCGCCCGCCACGACCGAGTCGCCGACGCGCAGCGTGCCGCGCTGGATGAGCACCGTGGCGACCGGGCCGCGACCGCGGTCGAGGTGGGCTTCGATGGCCACACCCTGCGCGTCCATGTCCGGGTTCGCCCGCAGATCGAGGGCCGCGTCGGCGGTCAGGACGACCGCTTCCAGCAGCGACTCGATATTGGTGCCCTGCTTGGCCGAGATGTCGACGAACATGGTCTCGCCGCCGTATTCCTCGGCGACCAGACCGTATTCGGTCAGCTGCTGGCGAATCTTCTGCGGATTCGCGCCTTCCTTATCGATCTTGTTGACCGCCACCACGATCGGCACGTCCGCGGCCTGCGCGTGGTTGATGGCCTCCACCGTCTGCGGCATGACGCCGTCGTCGGCCGCGACCACGAGGATCGCGATATCGGTGGCCTTCGCACCACGGGCACGCATGGCGGTGAACGCCTCGTGACCCGGGGTATCGATGAAGGTGATCAGTCGATCCTCACCGTTGACCTCGGACAGCACCTGGTAGGCGCCGATGTGCTGGGTGATGCCGCCGGCCTCGCCCTCACGGACATTGGCCTTACGGATGGTGTCCAGCAGTCGGGTCTTACCGTGGTCGACGTGACCCATGACGGTCACCACCGGCGGGCGGGACTGCAGATCCTCTTCGTCGCCGTCGTCCTCGCCGTAGGTGAGGTCGAAGTTGGCGAGCAGCTCGCGGTCCTCATCCTCCGGGGAGACCACGTGCACGACGTAGTTCATCTCCGAACCCAGCAGCTCGAGGGTCTCCTCGTTCACCGACTGGGTCGCGGTGACCATCTCACCGAGGTTGAACAGCGCCTGCACCAGCGAGGCCGGGTTGGCGCCGATCTTCTCGGCGAAATCGGACAGCGACGCGCCGCGGGCAAGACGGATGATCTCGCCGTTGCCGCGCGGCAGCCGCACGCCGCCGACGGCGGGCGCCTGCATCGACTCGTACTCGGCGCGCTTCGCCCGCTTCGACTTGCGGCCCTTGCGGGGCGCGCCACCCGGACGTCCGAAGGCACCCGCGGCACCGCCGCGACCGCCGCCCGAACCCGGACGACCGCCGCCACCGCCACCGGGACGACCGCGGAAACCACCCGCGGCGCCGCCACCGGCACCGGCCGGAGCGCCACCGGCGCCCGGAGCGCCGCCACCGCCACCGCGGTACGGACCGCCGCCGCCGGCGGGACGGCCGGCGCCCGGACCACCCGGACGCGCCGGACGACCCGCGCCGCCACCGGCGCCGGGACCCGGACGCGCCGCGCGCTGCGGCATCGCACCCGGATTAGGACGGGGAGGCATGGAGCCGGGGCTCGGACGCGGTCCACCCGGACGGGGGCCGCCACCCTGGGCGCCACCCGGACGCGGGCCACCCTGACCCGGAGCCGGACGGGGACCGCCCTGACCGGGACCCGGGCGCGGACCGCCCTGCCCCGGACGCGGGCCACCCTGGCCCTGGCCCGGACGGGGACCGCCCTGACCCTGGCCCTGGCCCGGACGCGGACCCGGCTGCGCCGGACGCGGCTGGGGCCGCTCGGGCGCGGAAGAGAAGGGGTTGTTGCCGACGCGCGGGGTCTTCGGACCCGGCTTCGGACCGGCCGGACGCGGGCCCGGGGCCGGGGCGCCGGACTGCTGCGCCGGACGCGGGGTCTGACCCTGCTGGCCCGGCTGCGCCGGACGCGGGGCGCCCGGGGTCGGACGCTGGGACGGCTGCGCCGGAGTGGCCGGAGCGGCGGAAGCCGCTGCGGGAGCGGCGGTTTCACGCGCCGCGGGCTTCGGGGCCGGACCGGGCCGGACCGCCGGAGCGGGCTTGGCAGCCGCGGCCGGGGACGGAGCCGCCGGGGCGGCCTGTTCGGCGGCCGCGGGCTTCGGCGCGGGGGCCGGAGCCGGAGCGGCCGGAGCCGGTGCGGCCGGACGGGGTGCGCCGGGGCGCGGACCGGCATTGGCCGGGGACGGCTTGGCAGCCGGGCGCGGCGCATCGCCGGGCTTGGCTGCGGACTTCGCGGTGCCGTTCGCCGGGGCGTTCTTCGCCGCGAACGATTCCCGCAAGCGGCGTGCGACGGGGGCCTCCACCGTCGACGACGCCGACTTCACGAACTCGCCCTGCTCCTTGAGCCGCGCGAGTAGTTCTTTGCTCGTGACACCGAGTTCTTTCGCCAACTCGTGCACGCGGGCCTTGCCTGCCACTGCTCTCCTCACTGAGAGGTCGAGCGTGGCAACCCTTTTGGGAAGGGGCGCCCGCACGACCTCAGATTATTTCCGATGGCCGATCATCGCTGGGACTTCACGGTGTGCTCATGAGTGCTCGTGCCTGTTCTCTACGTAATGCTCCAGGGCTGAGATATCCAGATATCCGGACACTCGTAGTGCTCTGCCGAATGCTCGGCGCCGGGTCGCGAAACTCAGACAAGACGAAGAGGGGTGCAACCAGGCACCCCTTCCGGGCAGTCTGCGCCGCGGATCGGGAACGATCGCAATCGTCTGGGAGTCCCCAGCGTCTTGCGCCACGATTCGCAACAACTCGGCGGCCAACTCTCGTTTCCGACATCCGATGCAGGTCCGTACGGGTTCTGATCTCGATCGTTCCCGTGCGGCACGCGAAGGGGCCGGAGACTCGCGCTGAGCCTGCGTCCACTGTACCGCTGTCATGTCCCGATCTCCGCATCCGTACCCTTTGGAAGTTACCAAGCTGTCATCCGAGGGGTCTGTTCCACCTTGCGATCTTGGTCGATCCGAGCGCGATCGACGCTACCGGGACAGCGCGCGCAGCGCTCCCGGGTTTCTAGCCCCGTCCCGCCTCCGTACGCACTCCACCTGCGACGTCGGGGGCCGCATCACTGCGAATATCGATCCGCCAGCCGGTCAGCCGGGCCGCCAGGCGGGCATTCTGACCCTCCTTGCCGATGGCGAGGGAGAGCTGGAAGTCCGGGACCACGACCCGCGCGGCGCGCGCTTCGGGGTCCACGATCGTGACGGAGACAACTTTCGACGGCGACAACGCATTCCCGACGAAGGCGGCCGGATCCTCGGCGTAGTCGATGATGTCGATCTTCTCGCCGGCCAGTTCGCTCATCACATTGCGCACGCGCTGACCCATCGGGCCGATGCAGGCGCCCTTGGCGTTGACGCCGGGCACGGTGGAGCGGACCGCGATCTTGGAGCGGTGCCCGGCCTCGCGGGCCACGGCCACGATCTCGACCGAGCCGTCGGCGATCTCGGGGACCTCGAGGGCGAACAGGCGGCGCACCAGATTGGGGTGGGTGCGCGACAGGGTGATCTGCGGGCCGCGCGGGCCGCGGGAGACGCCGACGACGTAGCACTTGATGCGATCGCCGTGCTCGTAGGTCTCACCGGGCACCTGCTCGGCGGGCGGGATGACGCCCTCGGCGCCGTGCGCCTCGCTGCCGATGCGCACCACCACGGTGCCGCGGGCGTTCATGCGGGCATCGCGCTGCACCACGCCGCCGACGATGTCGCCCTCATGGGTGGAGAACTCGCCGAAGGACTTCTCGTTCTCGGCGTCGCGCAGCCGCTGCAGCACGACCTGGCGGGCGGTGGTGGCGGCGATGCGGCCGAACCCCTCGGGGGTGTCGTCCCATTCGGAGATGACATTGCCGTCGGCGTCGAGCTCGCGGGCCATGACGCGCACGACACCGGTCTTCTGGTTGATGTCGATGCGGGCGTTGGGCTGATGCCCCTCGGTGTGCCGGTAGGCGGTGAGCAAGGCCGACTCGATCGCGGAGATCACCGTCTCCATCGAGATTCCCTTGTCGGCGACTATCGCACGCAGGGCTTCGATTTCGATGTTCATTCCACGATCCCTTCGGTCAATGAATCGGACGCTGCTGCTTCGTCTTCAGTGGATTCCTCCTGGGCGCCGGGCTGGGGACGGCCCGGCGCTACTCCCCCTGCCAGTTCCAGTTCGGCCGCGCCGGGGGGAGCGAACTCCACCTGGACGACGGCGAACTCGATATCGGCCAGCGGCACCGTCACCCGGTGTGGTTTCCGCTTGCCGCCGAGGACCAGCGCCACCTCGGTGTCGGTGGCGGCGCCGACGCGGGCCTCGAACCGCGACTTGCCCTTCTCCTCCGGAGATTCGACGCCGGGGCGCAGCGTGACCTTGACCTTGCGGCCCTGGGCGCGGCGCCAGTGGCGTAGCTCGGTGAGGGGGCGATCGATGCCGGGGGTGGTGACCTCCAGCAGATACGGGGTCTCACCGAAGTCGCCGGCCTCGTCGAGAGCTTCCGATAGTTCCGAACTCAATTGGGCGACGGCGTCCAGATCGGCGGAGCCGTCGCTGTCGACCGTCACCTTCACCTTGGTGTGCGCCGTCCCGGCAGCCGAAATATCGACGCCTTCGAGGTCGAATCCTCGGCGTTCGACGAGTCCAGCAACTAGCTGGCTCACCCTTTCCTCGGTCGGCATCGGCATGTGGGGCGGCTCCTGGTTCAGTTGTGACGGGTTGAGTTGTCGGATCGGGCAACGCGCGGTTTCGGGCGAGACGGCGAAATACCCCGCCGAAGATCTAGCGTAACGCGCTGGAAGAGTGTAAAGGACCAGCCATCGGTCTCGAGTTCGGCATGGTCGACGCGTGCCCATCTGGGCGTTTTGCTGGGGCGCAGACGGCGTGTCCAGCAGCGACGCGCCCGTAGCGGCGGTAAATCGATCGAGATCACAGCGTATCCGACGGCCCTGGCGCGGCAAACGTGCTGCGACGGCTGGCACCATGTATCCGTGCCAAGCAGTGAGAGCGGCGTATCCGTGCCGGGCGGGCCCAGCGCCTCGCCACCATTCCCGAGTCCCCCGGTGGGCCGCCGCACCGTGCTGCGGCTGGCCGGCGGCGGCGCGGTGGCCATCGCCGCCGCGGGTGTGCTGAGCGCGTGCACGGACGACAAGGTCCCGGCGGCCCCGGATCCGCTGCTGGCTCAGGAGGAGTCGGCGCTGGTGGACGCCGCCGCCGCGACCGCGGCCATTGCCACCGCGCCCGACAAGGCCCGCGCGCTGGAGACCATCGCGGCGCAGCGCACCGAGCACGCGACCGCACTGCGCACCGAGATCGATCGCGCCATCGGCACCTACGGGGACGGGACCAAGCCGTCGTACCGGACGCCCCCGGTGACGCCTGCCGCGCCGACACCGCCGCCGGCGGTGACCACCCTGCGCGACCAGCTGACCGCTGCCGGGCGGTCGGCGGCCGAGTTGTCCGTTCAGCTGTCCGATTACCGCGCCGGGCTGCTCGCCTCGATCAGTGCCGCCTGCGCGACGCACGCGGGGGTATTGCTCGCATGACCACACCTGATCAGCAGGCGCTCACGGCCGCTCTGGGCGCCGAGTACGCGGCCGTCTACGCCTACGGCGTCATCGCGGCCTATGCGAATATCGATCGGGCCAAGCTGGTTTCGGAGTACACCGCCGCGCACCGGGTGCGCCGGGACGCGACCGCCGATGCGCTGAAGTCGCTCGGCGCGGCCGTGCCCGCGCCGGATGCCGCGTACACCTCCCCCTTCGTGGTGGACGATCCGATTCCGGCGGCCAAGCTGGCGGTCGCGGTCGAAACCGATTGCGCCACCGCCTGGCGCGCGGCGGTGGAGACCGCGGGCACGCCGGAGGTGCGGCGCACCGCGGTCGAGGCGCTCACCGAATCGGCTGTGCGACTGGCCACATGGCAGTCCATCCTGGGCGCCAACCCGGCGACCATCGCATTCCCAGGTCAGCCCTGAATCAGCGGGCCGAATTTCCCTCGGCCCGGACCGAATTCGATATCCACCCGGACCGCGCCGATTTCCGCGTCGATCGGAAATCGGCGCGGTATGCCGGTAAGGTTGTCGCGCGTCGGCAGGCGTATTTCTCTGCCGTGCAATCAAATTCCGGTGTGAGGTCGAGGGAGACAGCGTGGCGGTCGATACTGCCCGGGAAGAAAAGGCTCTGCTGGAGCTGACGAATCGCCTGGTCGAAGCCTATGGCGACGAACACGGCGCCGACCAGGTCACGGCCGTGGTGGGGGCGGTGCGGCAGCGGTTCGACGGCCATGCCATTCGCGAATTCGTTCCCATTCTGGTGGAGCGCATTGCGCGGCGGGAACTGACGCCCGAGGAGGCGGAACAAGATACCCCGCAGTCGAATTCGGATAATGCTTCGGCAATTTCCGTGGGGGACAAAGCGAATTCGACTGCCGGTAACCTGCTGGACACTTTGACCGGCGATAAGCGGATTCTCGGCGGGCTGGCGGCGGCCGTGGTGCTGGTGCTCGTCGTCGCGGTGGCACTGGCGGTGCGGCAACCGGATTCGGCGCCGCCGGCGGCGGCTCCGGCGACGCTCACCACGATTCGCGGCGTGGTGGGCTCGGAAAAGATCGGGTTCTTCTCCGATCCGAAGGTGATCGACACGCTCGCGAAGCACGGCGTGCGGGCCGAGGTGGATCCGGCCGGTTCGCGGCAGATCGCCACCTCGGTGGATCTGGGCGGCTACGACTTCGCCTTCCCGTCCAGCACGACCGCCGCCGAGCGAATCCAGCGGCAGCGCACTGTGAGCGGCAAGTACACCCCGTTCTCCTCCCCCATGGCCATCGCCACCTTCGAGCCGATCGCCGAGCTGCTCACCGCGGCGGGCGTGGTGCGGCCGGGTCCAACGCCCATCCTCGATATGGCGAAGTACCTGGAGTTGGTGGAGAAGGGCACCCAGTGGGACGAGCTGGCGGGCAATACCTCCTATCCGGTCCGCAAGCATGTGCTCATCTCCACCACCGATCCGCGCACCTCGAGCTCGGCGGCCATGTATCTGGCGGTGGCGGCCTACGTCGCCAACGAGAACTCCATCGTGCGCGGCACCGCGGCCGAAGACCATGCGCTGTCGCGGGTTTCGCGCCTGTTCACCCGGCAGGGCTACACCGAGAACAGCACGGACGGGCCGTTCCAGGAGTACCTGGCGGCAGGCATGGGCCCGGCTCCGCTGGTGTGGATCTACGAGGCGCAGTATGTGGACGCCGCGGTCCAGGGCCGGTTGAAGCCGGACATGATGCTCATGTATCCCTCGCCCACCGTGCTGTCGCAGCACACGGTGGTGCCGTTGAACGACAACGGCGATCGGATCGGGAAGCTGCTGTCCACCGATGCGGAGTTGCAGCGTCTCGCGGCCGAACACGGCTTCCGCCCGAACGACCCGGCCCTGTTCGCTCAGGTCGCGAGCCGCACCGAGGTCCCGGTGACCCCGGACCTGATCGACGTCGTCGATCTGCCCGGCTACGAAACCCTGGAGCGACTGCTCGACGGAGTGGCCAAGGTCTACAACTGAGCCGGAATCAGCTGCCGGAGAACGCTTCCTGCCGGATGAGCTGAAACATGCCGGGGTTGTCGACCGTGGTGACGACCCCGACCGTCTTCCCCGCATAGCCGCGATCCCCGGCGAGCCGGAGCAGGCTCGCCGCGAGATCGCGGCGCGAGGTGAACCGGTGATCGGAACGCCCCTCGGCCATGATGTAGTCGGTGACCTCCGGCAGTTCGTACAGCCCGCTCGGCCGCACGATGGTCCAGTCCAGATCGGTCGCGCGGATGAGGTCCTCCATGCGCGTCATGTCCGCATAGAGGGTCTTGCCCATCACCTTGGTGACATAGGGCTGCATGATCCGGTTGAACACGAATCCCGCGCCCGGGTACGGGTGCGGGTCGACCGCGCTGGAACTCACCGCGATCAGCCGGCGCACCCCGTGGACCCGCATCCCGGCGACGATATTGCCCACGCCGCGCGAATAGGTGGTGATGGGTTCCTTGCCGAACGGCACCCCGAGCACGGAGACCACCGCGTCCCGCCCGGCGACGGCTTCCGCCACGGCCGCCGGGTCGAAGACGTCCGCCCCGATCACCTCGAGCCGATCGTGCCGCAGCGGAAACGATTCCGGCTTGCGGGTCACCGCGGCCACCCGATGCCCTTCCGCCAGTGCTTGTTCGGTGAGCAGGCGGCCGGTGGGCCCATTGGCTCCGAAAACGACGATGTTCATGATGTTGTCCTCCCGGTCACGACCCCGCTGTCCTTCGGGCGTCGTATCATATGAGAACCATACAATATGATTTGAGGTTCATACAATATGAGTTCCGTACTAGATTCGGAGGATGCTCGCCGGCGCCGGCGACTGACCACCGAGGTCAAGGCGGCCATGCGGGAGCTGAACACGCAGTTGTCCCTGCTCAACCGGCGTTTCGGCAGCCGGATCGAGCTCAAGGACGCCGACTGGACCTGCCTTGATCTGGTCAGCCGGCACGGGCCGCTCACCCCCAGCGCGCTGGCCCGCCTGGCCGGGCTGCATCCCGCCACGCTCACCGGCATCCTCGATCGCCTGCAGCGCGGCGGCTGGGTGATCCGGGAACGCGACCCCGAATCCACCGACCGCCGCGCTGTCACCGTCCGCGCGGTGCGGGACCGCAACCCGGAGCTCTACCGCATGCTCTCGGGCATGAACGGGCGCATGGACGCGCTGTGCGACCGCTACTCGCCTGCCGAGCTCGAGGTCATCACCGACTTTCTGCGGGGCTGCTCCGAGGCAGGCAGGGAATCGGCCGCCGAGCTGGCGGACTGAGACCGAATACCGCTGGGGCTCAGGGTGATCGCGAGGACGGCGGCGGCGACGAGGGTGAAGGCCATGACCCAGAGCGCGCCGACGTGCAGCGCATGGACGAAGGCGTCGTCGGCCGCGTGCGCGAGATCGGGGCGGCCGAGGGCGGCGGCGGTGGGGCGGGCCAGTTCGGCGGATTCGCGCATCCGGTCGGCCACCGCGGGCGGGAGGTCCTGGACCGAGCCCGCCATGGCGCGGCTGTAGACGATCGACATGATGGTGCCGCCGATGGCGATGCCGAGGACGCTGCCGGTCTGGCGGACCGTATTGGTGACGGCCGAGCCCGCGCCCGCGCGTTCCAGGGGCAGGGTGCTCATCAAAGCCGCTGTCACCGTGCCGATCACAATGCCGAGGGCGAGGCCCTGGATCGACACGACGATCTCGTTCCAGATGATCGGGGTGTCCAGGCCGAAGAGGGCGAAGCTGCCCATGGCCAGGGCCGCGGTGACGAGGGCGGGGACGGCGACCGGGCGCAGCGTGAACCGGCGCACCAGCCGGATGCCGAGCGGGCCGCCGACGATCACGCCGAGGGCGGCGGGGGCGTTGGCCAGGCCCGCTTCCAGGGGCGAGAAGCCGCGTGCGCCTTGGAGATAGAAGGCCCCGTAGAAGCCGACGGCGGTCATGGCGAGGAACAGCAGGCCGAGAGCGGCATTGCCGCCGCCGAAGGTGCGCTCGGCGAGCAGGCGAGGATCGAAACTGGGCTGGGCGCTGCGTGATTCGACGAGGACGAAGACGATCAGCAGGACCATTCCGGCGACGATGGGAGCCCACACGTCGAGCGGGGTCCAGGACGCCACCTGTCCCGCCTTGATCAGGCCGTAGGCCAGCGCGCCGAGCCCGCTGACGGACAGCGCCAGACCGGCCGGATCCAGCGGCCGGCGGGTGGGGCTGCGAAAGTTCGGGACCAGCGCGGCGATTCCCGCCAGCGCGACGGCCACCACCGGAAGGTTGACGAGAAACACCGAGCCCCACCAGAAGTGGTCGAGCAGCAGACCGGCGAGCAGCGGTCCCGCCGCCAATCCGATGCCCGCGGAGGTGGAGAACAGGCCGATGGCGGCGGCCCGGGCCGGGCCGGTGAAGGTCCAGGTGACGATGGCCATGGTCGGGGGCATGATGAGCGCGCTGCCCACCCCCATGGCGGCGCGCGCCGCGATCAGCTGGCCGACGTCACCGGCGTAGGCGGCCCAGACCGAGGAGGCGGCGAAGAGCGCCAATCCCGTTGCGAGAACGGTCCGATGGCCGAACCGGTCGCCCAGCGCGCCCGCGGTGAACATCAGCGCGGCGAAGATCAGGGTGTAAGAGCCGGTGGCCCACTGCAATTCGGCCGGATTGGCGCCGAGCCCGTGCACCGGGTCGGCGAGGGTTTCGAGGGCGGTGCCGAGAATGGTGTTGTCCAACCAGATCAGCACGGAGGACAGCAGGAGGACGGCGAGGATCATTCGCTGCCGCGCAATGGGCAGCGTCGGAGGCGTGGTCATGAACACCTTCGGTAAAATTGGCAAGAACCTGACGATTCAAAGAATGCTTGATTGTCAGGTACCTGTCAATCCGGGAGGAAGGCTGCCCTTGAGCGGGGACTGGGACGAGAACGGATCACTCACCTTCATGGTCCGCAGCGTCTGGCTGAACATGCGCGCCGCAATCGGCGAGGAACTCAAGGACTTCGGGCTGTCCACCTCGCAGTACGCGACCCTGATGATGGTCGGCGCGCGGGCGGGCATGTCGGTCGCCGAGATCGCCCGGGAAGTGGCCAGCACCCGCCAGGCCGCCAATGAGATGGTCGCCGGACTGGAAGCCGACCAACTGGTCGAACGCCGGCCCAACCCCACCGACAAGCGCAGCCACCAGATCTACATCACCGACCGCGGCCGGGAACGCTTCGCCGCAGCCCGCATCGCCGTCGCCCGGCGCGAGGCGGAACTGGAAGCCGACCTGCCGCCCGAACAGAGGGCGGCGATCCGCACCTGGATGTCCGGCATCGCCACAGCCTGCCACTGAGCGACCAGGCAGACACGCCCGTCGTCATCCCGGCACATCCACCCGTCATCCCGCATGCCCACTTGTCATCCCGGCATGCTTTTGGCCGGGATCCACTCCCGTGCGGTGGATTCCGGCCAAAA
>NZ_JBHXVO010000030.1:48751-87279 GCF_042672265.1 Nocardia sp. NPDC127526
GCCCGGAACCCCCCCGGGGGTGGGTCAGCCCGCCAAAACCCACGCCGGAATGACGACGCGACGACCAGAGACGATGACCAGAGGCGATGACCAAGGGAACGACAAGAGGGGGCGGCCGATCGACGAAACAAGCCGCGCCCCAGGCGAATGCCTGGAGCGCGGCTCGAGTTCGGTTCGGCGGGTGCCGGTCAGCCGCGGATCTTGGCGATGACGGACTGGGCGGCGGTGGCGGCGGGGAGTTCGTCGGCGGTGCCGGCGAAGCGGTCGCGGAGTTCGACCTTGCCTTCGGCCCAGCCGCGGCCGATGACGAGGACGTAGGGCATGCCGAGCAGTTCGGCGTCCTTGAACTTGACGCCCGGGGAGGCGGTGCGGTCGTCGAAGAGGACGTCGAGGCCGGCCGAGTTCAGTTCGGCGACAACCTGTTCGGCGCCGGCGCGGGCGGCGTCGTCCTTGTTGGCGATGACCACGTGCACGTCGTAGGGGGCGACTTCGGCGGGCCAGCGCAGGCCCTTGTCGTCGTGCATCTGCTCGGCCAGCACGGCGACCATGCGGGAGACGCCGACGCCGTAGGAGCCCATGGTGAGGCGGACCGGCTTGCCGTTCTCGCCGAGCACGTCGACCTCGAAGGCGTCGGTGTACTTCTGGCCGAGCTGGAAGATGTGGCCGATCTCGATGCCGCGCGCGGCTTCCAGGAGGCCGCGGCCGTCGGGCGAGGGATCGCCGTCGCGGACCTCGGCGGCCTCGATGGTGCCGTCGGGGGTGAAGTCACGGCCGGCGACCAGGCCGACGTAGTGCTTGCCGGGCTCGTCGGCGCCGGTGATCCAGGCGGTGCCGGTGACCACGCGGGGGTCGACCAGGTAGCGGATGCCGTTGGCCTGCAGCGCCTTCGGGCCGATGTAGCCCTTGACCAGGAAGGGGTTGGCCTTGAAGTCGGCCTCGTCGAGCATCTCGACCTCGGCGGGCTCGACCGAGGCGCCGAGGCGCTTGTCGTCGACCTCGCGGTCGCCGGGGACGCCGATGCCGATGATCTCCATCTTGCCGTCGGGGTGGTGCAGCTTGACCATCACGTTCTTCAACGTGTCGGCGGCGGTGACGGGACGGCCGAACTGCTCGGCGATGCCCGCGCCATTGGCCCAGTCGACCAGGGTGGCGATGGTCGGGGTGTCGGGGGTGTCGTGGACGACCGCCTCGGCCTGACCTTCGAGCGGAATCTCCGGGGGCGCGGCGGTGACGACGGCCTCGACATTGGCGGCGTAACCGGATTCGCGGCAGATGACGTAGGTGTCCTCGCCGACGGGGCTGTCGGCCAGGAATTCCTCCGAGGCCGAGCCGCCCATGGCGCCGGAGGTGGCGGCCACGATGACGTACTTGACGCCGAGGCGGTCGAAGATGCGCTGGTAGGCCTCGCGATGGGCGTTGTAGCTCTTCTTCAGGCCGTCGTCGTCGAGGTCGAAGGAGTAGGAGTCCTTCATGATGAACTCGCGGCCGCGCAGGATGCCGGCGCGGGGGCGGCCTTCATCGCGGTACTTGGTCTGGATCTGGTACAGCGTGACCGGCAGGTCCTTGTAGGAGTTGTATTCGCCCTTCACGGTGAGCGCGAACAGTTCCTCGTGGGTGGGGCCGAGCAGGTAGTCCTGGCCCTTGCGGTCCTTGAGGCGGAACAGCGCGTCGCCGTATTCGGTCCAGCGGTTCGTCGCCTCGTAGGGGTCGCGCGGCAGCAGCGCCGGCAGCGAGATCTCCTGGGCGCCGATGGCGTCCATTTCCTCCCGGACCACATTCTCGACCTTGCGCAGCACGCGCAGGCCGAGCGGCAGCCACGAGTAGACGCCCGGGGCGATGCGGCGCACGTATCCGGCACGGACGAGCAGCTTGTGGCTGGGCACCTCGGCGTCGGCGGGATCGTCGCGCAGGGTACGCAGGAAGAGGTGGGAGAGACGGGTGATCACGGGGACACAGCGTAGCCGCTGCTAGCGCGAGACTCACAAGGCAAGGCCCCTTTGCGGCGTGGGTGGGGGCGCTGCGTGGTTACGCAAGCTGCCTCCTCCGCGCCCTGACCACCCACGCCCGGTACCGTGTTCGCTCGTGCTGGTGCTGCTGCCTCCCTCCGAAACCAAGTCCGATGGCGGATCGGGCGCTCCCCTGGACCTCGGCGCCTTGTCGATGCCGCAGCTCACCGCGGTGCGCGACAAGCTGGTCACGCAGCTGACCGATCTGGCCGCCGATCCGGACGCCTCACGCACCGCGCTCGGCCTGGGCAAGGGGGCTGACGCGGAAATCGCGCGCAATGCCGCGCTGCGCACCTCCCCCACCCGGCCCGCGCTGGATCGGTACACGGGCGTGCTCTACGACGCGTTGGACGCCGCGGACTTCACCAAAGCTCAGCGCGCCAAGGCGAATGCCCGCCTCGCGATCGGCTCGGCATTGTTCGGCGTGATCCGCGCGGGCGACCCCATTCCGGCCTACCGGCTCTCCGGCGGCTCCAAACTGCCCGGCCTGCCCACCCTGCAGGCGGTGTGGAAGCAGGTCCTGCCCGAGGCCCTGCGCGCGGAGACCGACGGCGCGCTGACCGTCGACCTGCGTTCGGGCACCTACCAGAATCTGGGCCGCATTCCGGGCGCCATCACCGCGACCGTGCTCACCGAGCGCCCCGACGGCACGCGAACCGTGGTGAGCCACTTCAACAAACACCACAAGGGTCTGCTGGCCCGCGCGCTGGTGCTGTCCCGGTCGGAGCCGTCCGATATCAACGGCCTGGCCCGAGTGGCGGAGAAGTCCGGCCTGCGCATCGAAATCGCCTCCCCCACCGAACTTCTCGTGCTGACCTAGACTTTCCGGCTACTGGGCCGCGTGGCTCGGGAGGACGCAGACGGCGTCCAGGCCCAGAACGTGGTTGAGGCGGCCGAAGGCCAGCCAGGAGCCGAGACACATGGACAGTTCCACGATTTCGGCCTGGGTGTAGTGCGCCAGCATGCGCTGGAAGAAGTCGTCGTCGAGGTTGTGGTGGTCGAGGGCGTAGCGTTCGGCGTATTCGGCGGCCAGCCGCGTGCGGTCGTCGAAGGATTCCGTTGTGCGCCAGTTGGTCACGTCGTCGGCGAAGGACTCCTCGACCTTCTCGCCATTGCGGTCGGTGCGCCAGTCCAGGCAGAACAGGCAGCCGTTGATCTGGGCGACGCGCAGGCGCGCGGCCTCGAATTCCCGCAGCCCCAAGGTGGTGTGGGAGTAGACGGCGAGGGAGAAGTTGGCGGCGGCCACGCCGATGCCGGGGACCATTTCGCCCCACACGTAGCCGATGGGGTCCTTGCCCTCGGGAATGTCGATGATCATGGGGTGCTCCTGTCGAGAGTGCCGGGGCGGAGGGGGATGTCCAGAGCGTCGTAGAGGCCCGGTTCGGCGGCGGTGAGCCAGTCGATGGCATGCACCAATCTGCTGACGGCGGTGGCGTTTCCGCCCGCGGAGTGATTGCCGTCCTCATCGGTGGCCTGAATGGCGAGCTCGATGCGCGGGCGGCCCTCGATGATGACGCGGTGGGCGCCGTCGCCGGTGGGCGGCAGCGGCCAGTCGGGGGCGCAGGAGGCGTGGATGCGGGTGACGTGCTCGATGACGATGCGGGGGCGCCCGGCGATGATGCCCTGCACCTCGAAGCGGATGGCGCCCTGGGTGCCCGCCTCGAATTTGCCCATGCGCTCGGTCTCGACGGTGTCGTCGAGAGGGCGGCGTTCGACGACCTCCTGAATATCGTCGAGGTCCACGCCGAGCCCGCGGGCCAGCAGCCGAATCTGCCCGCCCCACACCATGGTCGGCACGGTGGGCAGGAGCATGGGCGGCTGGTAGTCCATGGGCTGGCCCATGCCGACCAGGTAGCGCACCGAATCGGGTTGGTCGTAGGTGGTGTAGTCGAAGATCTCCTGGCAGCGGACCACGTCGACGTGGCTGCCCAGACCGCTCAGCAGCAGCGGCAGCACGTCATTGCCCCAGCCCGGGTCGATCCCGGAGACGAACAGCGAACCGCCGCCCGCGGCAATGGCTTCCAGCACCTTGCCGCGGAGTTCTGCCGGGGCGCTGCGGTGGTCGTAGAGCGGGTACAGCGCGGGGGTGACGACCACGGCTCCGGCGCGAATCGCGCGCAGGATGTCGGCGAGCGCGTCGTCGGGGCGGATGTCGCCGGAGGCGGCGTACACCACCGCGCGCGGTCCGGCGGCGAGGGTGGCGGCGATATCGTCGGTCGCCGCCACCCCCAATTTCGTCTCCAACCCGGCCAATTCACCGGCGTCGCGACCGACCTTGGCGGGGTTGTGCACGAGCACGCCGGACAGTTCGAGCGCCGGATGCGCCGCGACGGCGCGAATGGCGGCCCGGCCGACATTGCCGGTGCCCCAGACCACGGTGGAAATCATGGCCGGAGGGTAGCAATTGCTTGGTCCGTTCCGAGGCGATTTCGAGAACACGTTCCAGTTTTCTCGCGACCGCCCCGAGACCGGATTCAGCGTGAGGACATGGCCGACAAGCGCTGGTCGAGCACGGCGGCCCAATCGACATTGCCGAGCGCGTTGTAGTCCACGAACAGCACGTCGAAGACATCGCTGCCCTCGCTGATCCAGCCGCCCTTCTTGTCGGCCTCGAGGATGACGTCCATGCCCTCGGGCCGCGCGACGAAGGTGACCTCGAGCTGGTTGAGCCGCGGATACCGGTGCGAGGGACCGAATTCGATCTCCTGATAGAACGGCAGCTCCTGGCGGATGCCGCGCAACTGCCCCCATTCCACATCGGCCGAGCGCAGCGGCAGGCCGAGGCGTTCGATGGCCTCGAGCACGACGTGCTGGGCGGGCAGCGCGCCGATGCCGAGCGGATCGCTGTCGCCCGCGTCGACCGCATTCTCGATCTCGACGATGGTGCGCACCGACACCACCGCGCCCGGCAGGTGACGGCCGTTGTAGAAGGTGATCGGGGTTTCCAGCGGCGTGTACAGCGCGAACGGGATCTCGAAGGGCTCATTGGGGCCCAGCGTGAATGCCCAGTGCACATCGGTGCGGCCGAAACCCCGATTGCCCTGCGACTCCTCGTCGGCGTGCTCGAACTCGACCCGGGT
The DNA here is from genome assembly GCF_042672265.1 of Nocardia sp. NPDC127526. Taxonomy (NCBI): domain Bacteria; kingdom Bacillati; phylum Actinomycetota; class Actinomycetes; order Mycobacteriales; family Nocardiaceae; genus Nocardia; species Nocardia sp. NPDC127526. The sequence goes on from NZ_JBHXVO010000030.1 coordinate 53,838, forward strand.
GACGAATTCCAGTGCGACCCGGGCGATGTCCTGCGCGACCTTGCCGCCGCGCAAGCGAATGACGCCCTGCACCGTACCGCCGGGCTGCACTCCCGGAGTGTGGAGTTCGGTCTCGACCTCGGCGCCGCCCACCCCGACGGACGCCAGCAACTTCTTGAACATGGCACCCAGTGTGTCCGGTCATTGGCGAGAACGCCTCCCCGATCCGGTAACCCGTGATCGAATTCTCCGATGAGCAGCATCGAGGCGCTCGAGCAGATTCGCGCCCTGAAGTACCGTTACCTGCGTTCCCTGGATCTGAAGCTGTGGGACGAGTTCGCCGACACGCTGAGTGCGGACATCGTGGCCTCCTATGGATCGCCCTCCGGCGGCAGGCCGTTGGACTTCACCGGGCGCGACGAAGTCGTGGACTACATGAGCAAGAGCCTGGGCGGCAATATCATCACCGTGCACGTGGCCAATCACCCGGAGATCACCGTCGACGGCGAGACCGCCACCGGCAGTTGGTGTCTGGAGGACACGGTGATCGTCCCCGACTTCCACGTGCTGATTCGCGGCGCGGCCTACTACCGCGACGAGTACCGCCGCGAGGACGGCGTCTGGCGGATCGCGCGCACCGGGTACCAGCGCATCTACGAATCCACCATGTCCACCGGGACCCTGCCCGGCTACACCCTCACCGCCAACCGCTGGGCCCCCGCGTAGCAGTCATCGAGTTGTAAACGTTTGTCGGTGCCCCCCGCGATAGTGAGTTGCACGGCCGCACAGCACTGTTCGGCCGCCGCATCTCATCTCGACGAACGCTAGGAAAACTCGATGCGCAAGATCCTCATTGGCCTGGCCGGCGTGGCCTTCGCGACCCTCGCCACGGTCCTCCCGGCCGCCCCCGCGCAGGCCTACACCGGCTACTGGGGCGCCATGGCCGTCTCCGGTGACGGCGACCTGGGCTGGTCCTGGAACTACCAGTCCGAGAGCGCCGCCAATGACGCCGCCCTCGAAAAGTGCGGCTACGGCAGCTGTTCCATTGTCACCACCTTCACCGACTGCGGTGCGGTGGCCTACTCCGAGTTCATGAACAAGTACACCGGCGGCTACGGCGCCACCCCGTACGAGGCCGAATCCGACGCCAAGTGGTACCACGACTCGTACATCGTGAAGGAAGCCATCTGCAACGGGTGAGCCTCGAATTCCCTCGTGTCAGCGCACGGCGGCCTCGACCGGCTCGCGGATCTTCTCGGCATTCGCAGGCGCGGCGGGGTTGTCCCAGAACGGTTCAGCGGACGCGTAAGGCGTCCCGTACACCGGGGTGTCGGGCTGGGTGCGCCGGCTGTCGGCGAGGGAACCGATAGCTGTGGATCGTCCTCGCGGCCGCCGACCACCGGCGGCCGCGAGAACTCGCCGGATGGTCTCAGCCCAGGGTGATGGCGTCGAGGCGGGTGCGGAGGAATTCGGCGGAGACGACCGGCCGCAGGCCGTCGAGGCGGCCGATCGGCGGGGCGAGCGGGGTGACGCGGGCGTCGTGGTCGAGTTCGTAGAAGTAGATGAGGGAGACGAGATCCTCGTCGGGGGCGGATTCCTGGGGCGGGAGGACGCGGTGGCGGCCGGCGGGCCAGCGCTGGCCGCTCCAATGGGCAAGCAGGTCACCGATGTTCACGGTGAGGGCCGACGGGTCGTAGGGGGCGTCTTCCCAGCCGCCTTCGTCGGTGAAGACCTGCAAACCGCCGGCCCCGGGTTCGCGGTCGAGGACGGTGACGGTGCCGAAATCGGTGTGCGGGCCGATGCGGAACTGGCCGGGTTCGGGTGCGCCCACGTGGGTGAGGGGCGGGTACCAGTTGATATTGCACGTCCAGGTGGGGCGGGTGGCGAGGTCCTGGAATGGATTGCGGGGCAGGTCCAGTGCGGCCGCGAACAGGGCCAGCAATTCATCGGACAGGGTGCGCATGGCAACGGTGTAGGCGGTGGCGAGGTCGCGAAGCTCGGAGATCTCGTGGGGCCAGACGTTGTTCAGGAACCAGACGTCGTCGACGGCCGGATCGCCGGTGCGGGTGTCCGCGCCGAGAGCGAAGGTCTCCTTGAGATCCGGCGGGGTTTCGGTGCCTTCGGCGTAGCCGTTGGCCTCCATTCCGGGGCCGATCCAGCCGCGGCCGCCGACGCTCACGGCATAACGTCGTTTCACCTCCTCGGGGAGGGCGAAGAAGCGGCGGGCGGCCGCGCGCAGGTCGGCCGGAAGTCCTTCGGGCACACCGTGTCCGCGCACCAGCAGGAAACCGGCGCGCTGCATGCCCGCGTCGACCTCGCGGAGCACGGCGGCGGCCCGGTCGCCGCCGGCGCGCCAGCGGTCCAGGTCGATGGTGGCGATGGCGGTCACTCGGCTACTCCTATGTCCTCGTGCCAGAGGTCCGGGCGGTCGGCGATGAAGCGGGTCATCAGGTCGACGCAGGCCGCGTCGTCGAGCACGGTGATGGAAACCCCGTGTGCGGCAAGCCAATCGTGGCCGCCGGTGAAGGTCTGCGCTTCGCCGACGATGACCGCGCCGATGCCGAACTGGCGGACCAGGCCGCTGCAGTACCAGCACGGCGACAGGGTGGTCACCATGATGGTGTCGCGGTAGTCGCGGCGGCGTCCGGCATTGCGGAAGGCGTCGGTTTCGGCGTGCAGGCTGGGATCGTCCTGCTGGACGCGGCGGTTGCGGCCGCGGCCGAGCAGGACGCCCGCGCTGTCGAACAGGGCGGCGCCGATGGGGATGCCGCCTTCGTCCAGCCCGATCAGGGCTTCCTCGTATGCGGTGACCAGCAGTTCCGATGCCTTGATCATGCCGATCATGCTGCCACCGCCGCGCGGGAAATCCGGGCACGCTCGAGGGTCCAGTAGATCGCGGCCGACAGCACGAAGCCGACGAAGAAGGTGATATCGCCCAGTTCCGGTACCTGCCTGGGGATCAAGCCGACGAACTTGTGCTGATTGGAGAACAACAGCACCGACACGCCCAGGCCGATACCGAAGGCCGCGACACCGCTGTGGTTGACGTAGGTCCTGTCGTAGAGCAGATGGGCGACGGCTTGGCCGCGGCGCAGGTACTGGTCGGTCAGCACCACGCCCAGCCAGGGGCCGATCCAGTAGGCGACGATGAGCAGGAACGCCTCGTAGCTCGCGGCGGCGTCGGCGAGGGCCCACCAGGCGACCAGGAAGCCGATGCCGCCGAAGACGACGCAGACCAGGGCGCGCTGGGTGTGCACCGGGAGTTTCACCCCCATGGTCACGAAAGCCATTGCGCCGGAATACACATTGAGCGCATTGGCCGCCACCGCACCGACCGCGATGGCCAGCAGCGCCAGATCGGCCAGCAGGCTCGGCAGGTTGCCGGTGAACACATCGGTGGGGCTGCCGGTCGCGGTGCTCGCTATGGTCGCCGACGCCGCGCCGAGCACGCTGAGCCACAGGCAGGAAATGAACAATCCGGCCGCCGCGTACAGTCCGGTCGCGGTCCTCGACACCGCGGACGGCAGATAGCGGGAGTAGTCCGCGGCGTACGGATTCCAGCCCGCCGCATAGCCGAAGGCGGTGCCGACCGTGAGCAGGAAGCCGCCCGGGCCGCCCACTCCCCCGGCGGGCGCGGCCGCGCCGAGCTCGGCCTTGCCGAACACGGCGATGGTGACGAGGACGAACACGACGGCCAAGAGCGGGAAGGCGATTCGCTCGAACGCCTGCACCAGGTTGTGGCCGAAGAACGCGAAGACGGTCTGCGCCACCACGATCACCAGCAGCGCCGGCACCTTCGGCAGTCCGGTCAGGGTGTTGAGCGCGAATGCCCCGCTGACGCTATTGGTGGCGAACCATCCGACACCGCACATGACCGACATGAAGGTGGCGGGCAGCGCATTGCCGCGATAGCCGAAAGCCATGCGGCCCAGCACCATTTGCGGCACGCCGTGCAGCGGCCCGCGCGCGGAGAGCACGTAGTGCGCCGCCGCGCCGAGGCCGATGCCGACCGCGAGACCCAGGCTCGCCTGCCAGAAGTTCATTCCGAAGGCGGTCACCGAGAGCACGCCGATGAAGATCGTCGCGAACTCCATATTGGGAGACATCCACGTCCAGAACAGCTTTCGCGGCGTTCCGTGCCGGGCGGCCTCGGGGATATGGTCGTCACCGCCGGGCTCGATGGCGGCGACGCGATCGCCGTAGGCGACCTGGGACTCGTCGGTCAGTGCCACTGTGGTTTCCTCCCGCTATCTCTCGTGGGTTTCCTCGAGCACGGTGCGGCCCAGCAGCGCGTAGCGCGCCGGATCACTGCGCTTCAGGTACGTGGCGTAGCCGATGCCGGCGAGGGCGACGAGCGCCACCAGATACGGCGTCGCCTTCAGGATGAGGGAATCCGCCTCGGCACCGGCGGCGGTATCCATATTGATAACCAGCAGCAACACCACGCCGAGCATGGCGACGCCGCCGACGAGCGGGGCCAGGAAGGTCTTGAACCAGTGCCGGGTCTCGGGATGGTTGGTGCGGAAGTAGTTCATGACCGCGAACGAGGTCACCGCCTGCACCACCAGGATGGCCATGGTGCCGAGCACCGCGAGCAGCGTGTACAGGCCGGTGTAAGGGTCCTTGCCCGCCAGCGCGAAGGCCAGCACCAGCACGGCGGCGATCCCGGTCTGCACCAGGCCCGCGATATGCGGCGAGCCGTGCTGGGGATGGGTCCGGCCGACGGTGTTCTGCAGTCCGGGAATCACCCCTTCGCGACCGAGCGCGTAGAGGTAGCGGGAGGCGCAGTTGTGGAAGGCCATACCGCAGGCCAGCGAGCCCGTGATCATCAGCCACTGCATGGCGGTGACGGCCCAGTGCCCGACATAGGTCTCGGTGGGCGCGAAGAAGACGTTCATGGGATTGGCCGAGGCGGCGTACTCCAGCGCCGTGTCCCGGCCGCTGCCGGAGATGGCCATCCAGGACACGAACACGTAGAACGCGCCCACGCCGAGCACGGCGATCATGGTGGCGCGCGGGATGATCCGCTTGGGGTCCTTGGATTCCTCGCCGTACATGGCGGTCGATTCGAAGCCGACCCAGGACCAGAAGGCGAAGAACAGTCCCAGTCCCGCCGAGGCCGCCCCGCTGAAGGCGTTGACCGGGTTGATCGGTTCCAGGGAGATGCCCTCGGGACCGCCACCGTGGAACAGCACCGACACCGCCATGATGGCGAGCACGATCACCTCGGTCACCAGCAGTCCGATCAGCACCCGTTCGGCCACGGCCACGCCGAACCAGGTGCTGAAGGCGTTGATGGCCAGCATGAGTATCGCGAAGACCCACCACGGGATGTCGACGCCGGCTTGGTCCAGCACCGTGGTCTGCGCGAAGTAGGAGAAGATGCCGATGATCGACGGCTCGAACACGATGTAGGCGAAGGTGGCCAGCAGGCCCGCCGCCAGCCCGGCGGTGCGGCCGAGGCCGAAGGAGATGAACCCGTAGAAGGCGCCGGTGGCGGTGATGTGCTTCGACATGGTGGTGAAGCCGACGGAGAAGATCGCTAGCACCACCATGGCGATGAGAAAGGCCGCGGGCGTTCCGATTCCGCTGCCCGCCGACATCATGAACGGCACATTGCCCGTCATGGCCGTGATCGGCGCGGCCGTCGCCACGGCCATGAACACCACGCCGAGCAATCCGACGACATTGGGTTTGAGTCGTGAGACCGCGCCCGTCGTCTCGGTTCCGCTCGAAAGTATGGGTGGCGTACTCGCTTCCATTGTGCAGCTCCTCATCCCGGTCGCATGACCGTGTGAGGGATTGTGCGGGCGAGTTTGTTGCGCGGATATGAAACCGAGTTACCAGCGGAAATCAATACTGTGACTCAAGTCACAAACCTTACAGCCTAGATGATTCACCTTCCGCGACTTTACGGTTCGTCGATGGACAACGCCTTCGCCCGAGCGATGTGGCGGGCGCTCGAGCCCCTGCACGCTGTCACCTATTTCGCCCCGGAATGCCGCGCCGCCAATAAAGCCGTGGGCCTGCGCGGCTATTGGATGGGTTACTTCGGCGCCCGCTCCGCCCCCTTCGGTCCGGTCGGCCCCAGCGTCGTGGAAGCCACCTTCTACAACTTCCACCCGGCCATGATCCGCCGCGCCATTCCCGACGCCTGGTCCTTCGCCACTCCGGAGGCCATTCTCGAAACCCGCCGCACCGCCGCGGCTTCGGTGCTGCACACCCTCGTCCCCGACCTGCCCGCCCTCGCCGAGCAGACCCTCCCCCGCCTGCAGCAGTCCATCGACGGAGCCTCCGCCTCCGGCCGCCCCCTCTTCGCCGCCAACCGCGACCTCCCCACCCCCGAGGATCCGGCCCAGGCCTTCTGGCAGGCCGTCACCACCCTGCGCGAACACCGCGGCGACGGCCACATCGCCTGCCTGCTGGCCGAAGGCATCGACGGCTGCGAGGCCCACGTCCTGTTCATGGCCTTCTCCGGCGGCCCCGCCTCCTTCTGGCTGGAGAACCGCGGCTTCACCGAATCCGACTGGACCGCAGCCCGTTCCCGCCTGGAATCCCGCAACCTGCTCACCGGCGATCAGCTCACCGACGAGGGCCGCGCCCTGCGCACCCACATCGAATCCCGCACCGACGCCCTCGCCGCCGCGCCCTACCGCGACATCCCGAATATCGAGTCCGTCCTCACCCTGCTGACCCCGGCCGCCAAGGCGATCGCCCACAGCGGCGCGGTCCCCTACCCGAACCCCATGGGCGCCGACCCGGCCTGATCCCCTCACGAGCGGAGGAGGCCCCGCTGGCCAATCGAATCCCCTTGTCCATCAAGCGCGTTCGACATCGATCACCAGGGGCAGGCCACCGGCGAACCAGGCGCGGTGGAGTTCGAGGATTTTCTCGCGGGTGGGGCGGCCGGTCCGGTGCAGGGCGTTCTCGAAGTAGTCGAAGGGGTGGACGGTCTCGCAGAGGACGTTGTAGGCGGCTTGGCGCTCGGCCCGGTTCCGGAGTTCGCGGGCGGTGCCGTGGAAGGTGCCCTCCGGGAGGCGGATTCGGACGTTCGGGTTGGCGCGGATGTTCTTGACCCAGAGCGCTCCGGAACCGGCTATGGAGATGAGGTAGATCTTGTCGTCCACCCGGGCGGCCTTGACGTAGATGCGGCGCGGGCGGCCGGACTTGCGGCCGATCGTGTAGAGGGCGGCGCAGCCTTTCGGGAGGCGAACGGTGAACCAGGGCATGTGGATCGCGTGGATGAACCGCAGCCCGAGGCGCAGGCGCAGCGGCGGGAGCGCGAAGATGTCGGGCACGGAGGACAGGCGTTCCGGGGAGTATCTGCCGTCGCGGTAGCGGAGCGAGTCCGGGATCGTGCCGATCGCTATGTCATCCATGGCTGCCCCCAACGGTGGTGACCTGTTTGGTGCGGTGTGCCCGTTATCGGTCGGGCGAAACCGTGAGGTCGCGAATCAGCAGGGCGGTGTGCAGGGAGGTGCGGGTTTCGCCATTGTCCAGGTCCACGTCGAGGATTCGCTCGATGCGGGAGAGGCGATCGTAGAGGGTGGGCCGGGAGATGTTGAGGCGCTTGGCCAGTTCGGTCTTGTTGCCCGCCAGGTCCAGGAATTGGCGGAGGGTGCGGGTGAGGTCGGTGGCGTGGCGGATGTCGTGGCGGAGCAGGGCGCTCAGTTCGGTTTCGGCGAACCGCTGCACGCCCGGTTCGTCGCGGATGAGGGAGAGCAGGCCGCGCAGGCGGACATCGCCGCTGCGGTAGAAGGCGCGCGGCGCCGAGGTCGGCAGGGAGAGCGCGACTTCGGCGACGTGTGCCGCCTGGGCGAGTTCGCGGGCGGTGTCGAGCAGGGAATCGGATTCCGAGCCCGCGCCGATGACCGCGCGGTCGATGCCCGCCACGCGGCGGATTTCGGCGAGCATGGTGGTGCAGACCGCGGTGAGCAGATCGTCCAGATCGCCGGTGCGGGCGATGGCGAGGATGAGGATGACCCGGTTGCCGTGGTCGGGGGCGGCCAGGGCGGTCGCCTTGGCGAGGGCGGCCCCGTGCAGGGCCGCGTCGAGAATCGCGGCGGTGCGGCGCTGGTGGGCGACGGGATCGGATTCGGTTGCGGCGGAGACGTCCACCGCCAGGGGGACGTAGCGGGCGCGGCGGGACAGGCCGAGGGTGGCGGCCAGCGCCACGGCATCGCGTTCGTCGGTGAGCCGGCCGGTGATCATGTCGTCGATGAGGCCGGTCTGGGCCTGGCGGTGCAGGCCGAAACGGTCGCGCTCGATCATGCGGTGCAGGGTCAGGGTCTGCGCGGCGCGCTCCAGGACCATGCGGGCGCGGGCATTGGGGACCCGGCTGGACCGCAGGATGAGGCGTCCCCAGCGCTGGGTGTGCGGGCCCACGGGGACCACGTTCGCATCGTGATCGGGCAGCAGGCGGGAGGTGGATTCCCAGTGGTCGAGCAGGGTCGAGGTGGCGGTGTGGCGGGCCGTCAGGGCGAGCACGCGATGGGTGAGGTCCTCCAGGACGACCGAGGCGTCGAGCATGCCGGCGGCCGTCTTCACGATTTCGGCGAGGGAGGCGCGACGCACGCTCAGGGCCGTGAAGGTTTCGTGGACGGTGCGGGCGAATTCCAGTTCGGCGTACTGGTCGGCCACGATCACCCGGTGCACGGCCTCGGTGACCTCGACGAAGCGGACGATCCGGTGCAGTGCGACGATCGGCAGTCCGAGGCGGTCGGCGGTCTCGCCGATGATCGGCGGCAGTTCCTTCAGATAGGTGCCCAGTTCCACCACCAGGCCCGAAACACCGGCCAGGGACAGCGATTCCAGGTATTCGACGCCGGCGGCGTCGCTGTCGGCCAGGGCTTGGCCGGTGGTCAGGATCAATTCCCTGCCGACCAGCAGTTTCGCGACATCCGGTAATTCGCTGACGTGCACCCACCGCACCGGCCGGTCCAGGGACCCGCCGCCGATCACTTCCGGCTGCCCGGCGCGCACCACCGGCATCGCCAGGACATCAGCGACTGAGAGGAGCACCGACGAATCGTAATACGAAACGCGGAATCGCGTACAGATCGTCGGGGCGCTAATGGGGAGTAATGGTGCAGTGTTAGAGCCGGGTCACCGTAGCCCCGCCCCGTCGGCCCCTCCGCCTTCGGACGCCCGGTATTCGCCGCGGCAGCCGATGGCCGCGGGGCGGGTCGCGGAACGTCCTCCCCCGAGGCCCGCCCCAGTCTTGCCGGAGATTGGGGCGGGCTCTCTCGCATCCGCGGCGCAGCCCAATTCCATCCATCGAATCGAGGAGATATGCAGACCATCGCACACTGGCTCGACGGCAAGCCCTTCGCCGGAACCAGCGAGGCCAATCTGCCCGTGACCAATCCCGCCACCGGTGTGGTGACCGGACACGTCACGCTGGCGAATGTCGCCGACGTGCGCACGGTGGTCGAGGCGGCCGCCGCGGCGTTCCCGGAATGGCGGGATGCCTCGCTCGCCAAGCGGACCCAGGTGCTGTTCAAGTTCCGGGAACTGCTCAACGCGCGTAAGGAGGAGCTGGCCGCGATCATCACCTCCGAGCACGGCAAGGTGCTCGCGGATGCCCTCGGCGAGGTGACGCGCGGGCTGGAGATCGTCGAATTCGCCTGCGGCATACCGCATCTGCTCAAGGGCGGGTACACCGAGAACGCCTCCACCAAGGTGGACATCTTCTCCATCCGGCAGCCGCTGGGACCGGTGGCGATCATCTCGCCGTTCAACTTCCCGGCCATGGTGCCCATGTGGTTCTTCCCGGTCGCCATTGCCGCGGGCAATACGGTGGTGCTGAAGCCGAGCGAGAAGGATCCGTCGGCTTCGCTGTGGATCGCGGAGCTGTGGGCCGAGGCCGGGCTGCCCGACGGCGTGTTCAATGTGGTGCAGGGCGACAAGGTCGCCGTGGACGAGCTGCTGGAAAATCCGAGCATCAAGGCGGTTTCGTTCGTCGGCTCGACGCCGATCGCCAAGTACGTCTACGAGAACGGCACCAAGCACGGCAAGCGCGTACAGGCCCTCGGCGGGGCGAAGAACCACATGGTGGTGCTGCCCGACGCCGATCTCGACCTCGCCGCCGACGCGGCGGTGAACGCGGGCTTCGGCTCCGCGGGCGAGCGCTGCATGGCCATCAGCGCGCTGGTCGCGGTCGGGCCGATCGCCGATGACCTGGTCGCCCGGATCACCGAGCGCGCCAAGACCATTCGCACCGGCGACGGCACCCGCGGCACCGATATGGGACCGCTGGTGACCGAGGCCCACCGCGACAAGGTGGCCTCCTATGTCGCGGCCGGTGAATCCGCCGGCGCCACCGTCGTTCTCGACGGGCGCGGCATCCAGGCCGATGGCGCGGAGGACGGATTCTGGCTCGGCCCCACTATTCTCGACAATGTCACCCCCGACATGAGCGTCTACACCGACGAGATCTTCGGCCCCGTCCTGTCGGTCGTGCGGGTGGAGACCTACGACGAGGCCCTGGCCCTCATCAACGGCAACCCCTACGGCAACGGCACCGCCCTGTTCACCAATGACGGCGGCGCGGCCCGGCGCTTCCACAATGAGGTCGAGGTCGGCATGGTCGGCATCAACGTCCCCATTCCGGTGCCCATGGCCTACTACAGTTTCGGCGGCTGGAAGAACTCGCTCTTCGGTGACTCGCACGCGCACGGCACCGACGGCGTGCACTTCTTCACCCGCACCAAGGCCGTCACCACCCGCTGGCTCGATCCCAGCCACGGCGGGCTGAATCTCGGCTTCCCGCAGAACCACTGAGAAGGACACTGCGATGACTCTCCCGAACGGACTCGATCCGGAGGCCGCCCGCGCCGCGGCGGCGCGCACCTACGAGCTGGATCGCAAGCACGTCTTCCACTCCTGGTCGGCGCAGGCCGCGCTGAAACCCATGGTCGTGAGCGCCGCCCAGGGCTCGTACGTATGGGACGGCGACGGCAACCGCCTGCTGGACTTCTCCTCGCAACTGGTGAACACCAATATCGGGCATCAGCATCCGAAGGTGGTCGCGGCCATCCAGGAGCAGGCGGCCAAGCTGTGCACCATCGCACCGCAGCACGCCAATGACGCGCGCTCGGAGGCGGCCCGGCTGATCGCCGAGCGCACCCCGGGCGAGCTGAACCGCATCTTCTTCACCAATGGCGGCGCGGACGCCGTCGAGCACGCGGTGCGCATGGCCCGGTTGCACACCGGGCGCTACAAGGTGCTGGCCCGGTACCGCTCGTATCACGGCGGCACCGAGACCGCGGTCAACCTGACCGGCGATCCGCGGCGCTGGCCCAATGATCACGGCAATGCCGGCATCGTGCACTTCTTCGGGCCGTTCCTGTATCGCTCGCAATTCCATGCGAGCACCGAGGCCGAGGAGACGCAGCGGGCGCTCGAGCACCTCGAGCAGACCATCGCCTTCGAGGGGCCGAGCACCATCGCGGCCATCATTCTCGAATCCGTGCCGGGTACCGCCGGAATCATGGTTCCCCCACCGGGATACCTGGCGGGCGTGCGGGAGTTGTGCGACCGCTACGGCATCGTCCTCATCGCCGATGAGGTGATGGCGGGCTTCGGGCGCACCGGAAAGTGGTTCGCCATCCAGCATTTCGATGTGGCGCCGGATCTGCTCACCTTCGCCAAGGGCGTGAACTCCGGATACGTGCCGCTGGGCGGCGTCGCCATCGCACCGCACATCGCGGCCACCTTCGACGATCGCGCCTATCCGGGCGGGCTCACCTACTCCGGGCATCCCCTGGCCACGGCTGCGGCGGTCGCGACCATCAATGCCATGACCGATGAGCGGATCATCGAGAACGCCGCCGAGATGGGCGAGCGGGTGCTGGGGCCGGCGCTGCGGGAGCTGGCCGACCGACATCCCTGCATCGGCGAGGTGCGCGGGCTCGGCGTGTTCTGGGCCCTGGAACTGGTGCGCGACCGGGAGACCCGGGAACCCCTTGCCCCCTACGGCGGCACCAGCCAGGCCATGGCCGAGACCATTGCCGCCGCCAAGGCCGCGGGCCTGCTGCTGTTCGTCAATTTCAACCGGGTGCACGTCGTCCCGCCGTGCACCATCTCCGAGGCGGAGGCCAAGGAGGGACTGGCCATTCTGGACCAGGCTCTGTCGGTCGCCGACTCGCATCTGGGCTGAGTTCGTTCGCATCCCCGCCGCCGTCCCGCTCAGCGGGATAGCGGCGGATTTGCCCGTAGCGGATGCGGAATCAGGCAAATGGTGCGAACGTGTGGTGGCTGCTCAGTGAATACGACATGAATCAAGGAGCGCAGTGAGTCAGCAGGAACTGCAGTACATCGGCGGTGCGCGCCGGCTCGGGTCGGGTGAGCCGCTGTCCGTTACCGCGCCCGCCACCGGCGAGGTCATCGCCACCGGCAAGGGCGCCACCGCCGCGGATGTCGACGCGGCCGTGGCCGCCGCCAAGGCCGCCTTCCCGGAGTGGGCGGGCACGACGCCGGGCGAACGCTCGGACCTCATGCACGCCTGGGTGCGGGTGCTGCACGAGCGCGCCGATGAGCTGGCCGCCGTGGAAAGCGTCAACGCGGGCAAGCCGATCCGGCTCGCCCAGGAATTCGATGTGCCCGGCACCATCGACAACACCGCGTTCTTCGCCGGTGCGGCACGGCATTTGGAGGGCAAGTCGGCGGCGGAGTACTCCGGCGACCACACCTCGTCCATCCGCCGCGAGCCGCTCGGCGTGATCGGGTCCATCTCGCCGTGGAACTATCCCTTGCAGATGGCGGCGTGGAAGATCCTGCCCGCGGTGGCGGCGGGAAACACCATTGTGCTCAAGCCTTCCGAGCTGACGCCGCTCACCTCGCTGCTGTTCGCCGAGGCCGCCACCGCGGCGGGCGTGCCCGCGGGCGTCATCAATGTGGTCACCGGCGTCGGGCCGGTCGCGGGGCAGGCGCTGGTCGAGCATCCCGATGTCGCCATGGTCTCCTTCACCGGATCGACCGTGGTCGGCCGTCAGGTCGCCGCGACCGCGGCGGGTTCGGTCAAGCGCGTGCATCTGGAACTCGGCGGCAAAGCGCCGTTCGTGGTATTCGACGACGCCGATCTCGAGGCCGCCGCCCGGGGCGCGGTCGCGGGCGCATTGATCAATGTCGGCCAGGATTGCACCGCGGCCACGCGCGCCTATGTGCAGCGGCCATTGTTCGACGAATTCGTCGGGCGGGTGGCCGATCTCATGGATCGGGTGACGCTCGGGCCGGTGGAGGATCCGGAAACCGATATGGGACCGCTCATTACGCGCAAGCATCGCGACAAAGTGAGCGGCATGGTCGATCGCGCCCGTGACGCCGGTGCGAAAGTCGTTCGCGGCGGCCGCATTCCCGAGCACACGCACGAAGGCGGCGCCTACTACGAGCCGACCTTGATTACCGGCGCCACGCAGGATTCGGAAATCGTGCAGCAGGAAGTCTTCGGGCCGGTGCTCGTGGTGCTGCCATTCGATACCGACGACGAGGCCATTGCCCTCGCCAATGACACCGCCTACGGCCTGGCTGCCTCGGCCTGGTCGACCAATGTGTACCGCACGCAGCGCGCGAGCCGCGAGATCCAGGCCGGATGCGTGTGGATCAACGACCACATTCCCATCATCAGCGAAATGCCGCACGGCGGATACAAGGCGTCGGGTTTCGGAAAAGACATGTCGGCCTACGCATTCGACGAGTACACCAATATCAAGCATGTGATGTCGGATATCACCGCGGCCGCGCACAAGCCGTGGCACGACGTGATCTTCCGCGCCGAGTAAGACGGAGTCGTCCACAACCGAATACCGACCGCCGTGAGGGTGGGTCGCCGAATCGCCCGGCACCCGCCCTCACGGGCATGCCCGCAGCGGAAAACCTGCTCCACAACTGAATTCGTTGCGTAACAGGGATTTTTCAATGGAATCGCTTGCGCAGAAACCAGACTATGGGAATATCTTCCCAACGCCGCAGCACCGCTGCGCACTTCGGAATCTCGTTTGGTGAAGGTGCCACCCCATGAACAAGTCCCCGGACTCCCTGCCTCCCCAATTGCGCGGCATACTCGGCGCCCGGCCCACCCGCCGCGGCCTGCTCCGCGGCGGCGCACTGCTCGCGGCCGCCGGCGCGCTCACCGCCTGTGGGACCAAGGGTTCGTCCAATACCGGCGCCGACGCCTGCACCGCCCCGACCGACACCTCCGCGACCGACAAGACCCTCAACTTCTCCAACTGGCCCGGCTACCTCGACGAGGATCCCGGCAATGCCGAAGTGCATCCCACCATGGCGGAATTCACCGCCAAGACCGGCATCTCGGTGGAGTACGTGGCCGATGTCAATGACAACAACGAGTTCTGGGGCAAGGTCAGCGCACAGCTGACCGCCTGCCAGAGCATCAGCCGCGACATCATGGTGCTGTCGGATTCCACCGCGGTGAAGGTGGTGCGGCAGGGCTACACCCAGAAATACGACCTGTCGAAGATGCCGAATTTCAGCAAGAACCTGGCGCCCATGCTGCGCAAGACCGAGATCGATCCCGAGAACGATCGCATGGTGCCGTGGCAGTCGGGTCTGGTCGGCATCGGGGTGAACACCAATGTGACCGGCGAGGTGCGCACCATCGACGAACTGCTCACCCGGCCCGATCTGAAGGGCAAGGTGGTCTGCCTGACCGAGATGCCCGACACCATGGGCCTGATGCTGCATTCGCTCGGCAAGAGCGCGGCCAAGTTCAGCGACGACGACTTCGACAATGCGCTGGCCAAACTGCAGAAGGCGGTGCAGTCCGGGCATATTCGCAAATTCACCGGCAACGAGTACGTGCAGGATCTGGTCAAGGGCGATATCGCGGCTTGTATGGCGTGGTCCGGCGATGTCATCCAGCTGACCGCCAAGGACGAGAAGATCAAGTTCATCAGCCCGGACGAGGGCGCGATGCTCTACTCCGACGAGGCGCTCATTCCCATCACCTCGGCCAAGGCCGGCAATGTGATGAAACTGCTGGACTACTACTACGATCCGGCGGTCGCGGCGCGGCTGTCGGCCTTCGTGAACTACGTGTGCCCGGTGGCCGGCGCGCAGGAGGAGATGGCCAAGTTCGATCCGGAGCTGGCGCGGAACGAGCTCATCTTCCCCAGTGTGGAGACCCAGAAGAAGCTGGAGGTCTTCATGCTGCTGGACGAGGCCAAGGACAAGGACTACCAGTCCAAGTTCCAGGCCGTCACGGGGGCGTGAGGGTGACTGCTCGAGACCTCCATATCGAGGGCGTGACAAAGAGTTTCGGCGATTTCACCGCCGTGTGCGAGCTGGAGCTCACCATTCCCGACGGGTCGTTCTTCGCCATTATCGGGGCCTCCGGCTGCGGGAAGACCACGACGCTGCGCATGATCGCCGGGCTCGAGGAGCCCACTACGGGGCGGATCAAGCTGGGCGACACCGATATCACGCCGCTGCGGCCGTACCGGCGGCCCATCAATACCGTATTCCAGAGCTATGCGCTGTTTCCGCACATGACCGTCGAGGACAATGTCGGTTACGGGTTGCGGCGCAAGGGGATCGGCAAGGCGCAGGCGCGCACCCAGGCCGCGCAGATGCTGAAGCTGGTGCAGCTGGAGGGTTTCGGGTCGCGCAAGCCCGCGCAGCTGTCCGGCGGGCAGCAGCAGCGGGTGGCGCTGGCCCGCGCGCTGGTCAATCATCCCGAGGTGCTGCTGCTCGACGAGCCGCTGGGCGCACTCGATCTCAAGCTGCGGCGGCAGATGCAGCTCGAGCTCAAGCGGTTGCAGACCGAGGTCGGCACCACCTTCGTGCACATTACCCACGATCAGGAAGAGGCCATGAGCATGGCCGACACCGTGGCGGTCATGAACGGCGGGTGCCTGGAGCAATCCGGTGCGCCGCAGGAGATCTACGACTATCCGGCGACGGCGTTCGTGGCCAACTTCCTGGGGCAGACCAATCTCGTCGAGGCCACCGTCACCGGCAGCGGCGACTGCGTGACCGTGGACGCGCACGGGCAGCGGCTGGCCGTGCCGGTCGAGCGCAGCCGGGTCACCTCCGGCGACGCCCTGGTCGGCATCCGGCCCGAAAAGCTGCACATCACAGCCGATCCCGAGGAGGCGCCCGCGACGCACACCAGCATTGCCGGCACCGTCACCGATGCCATCTTCCTGGGGGTGTCGACCCAGTACCTGGTCAAGGCGGAATGGGGTCAGGAGCTGACCGCGCTGGTGCCCAATGCCGGTCCCGCGGCCATGATCCGGCCGAATTCGCCGGTGGCGGTGCACTGGCATCCCGATCACGCCTTCCTGCTGGGACGGTCGTGATATGCCCGCCCTGTTACCCGCCGCGGCCACCGAGGTCGCCGCACCGCGCGTGAAACGCGGGCGCACACCGTATCTGCTGCTCGCGCCGGGCATGCTGTTCCTGCTGGTGTTCTTCGCGGTGCCGACGGTGCAGCTGCTGGCGGCCAGCATGTACGACCGCACCGGATCCATCGAATCCGGTTACGCGCAGACGTTCTCGATCGACAACTTCTCCTTCGCGTGGGAGCTGTATCACCCGCAGATCCTGCGGTCGCTGGGGTATTCGCTGATCTGCACCGTGCTGTGCCTGCTGCTCGGGTATCCGCTCGCCTATGCCATCGCCTTGAAGGGCGGGCGGTGGAAGAACCTCATGCTGCTGGCCGTCATCGCGCCGTTCTTCACCAGCTTCCTGGTGCGGACGTTCGCGTGGAAGGCGATTCTCGCCGATACCGGTGAGGTGGTGGGGTTCCTCAAGGCGATTCACCTGCTCGATGCGGACGGGCGGCTGCTGGCCACGCCCATAGCGGTGATCGCCGGACTGGTCTACAACTTCCTGCCGTTCATGGTGCTGCCGCTCTACGCCAGCCTGGAGAAGCTGGATCCGCGGCTGCTGGAGGCTTCCGCCGATCTGGCGCACGGGCCGGTGCGGACGTTCTGGCGGGTGACCCTGCCGCTGTCCATGCCCGGCGTGGTCGCGGGAACACTGCTGACCTTCGTGCCGTCCATGGGTGATTACGTCAATGCGCAACTGCTGGGCAACACGAATACCACCATGATCGGCAATGTGATTCAGTCACGGCTGCTCGTCGTGAAGGACATTCCCGTCGGCTCCGCGCTGTCGGTCATGCTGATGCTCTCGATTCTCGTGCTGGTGGTGCTCTATCTGCGCAAGACCGATACCGATGAGGTGGTGTAGATGTCCCAACTCTCGGGACTCTCCGAGGCTTCGCCGCGGAAACCCCACACCCGGCCCCGGCGAATCGCGCAATGGCTGCGCGCGAATTGGGTGCTGCTGCTCGGCTTTCTGATCCTCGGATACCTGCTCGCGCCGATCGCCGTGGTGCTGCTGCTCTCGTTCAATCAGCCCGGCAGCCGCAATACGACCTATGTTCTCGACTTCGACGACTTCCACTTCACGCTGAACAACTGGACCGATATGTTCGGCCCCGCCGGATTGCGTGACGCGCTGGTCATGAGCCTGCTCATCGCCACGCTCGCGGCGCTGGTCGCCACGGTCCTGGGCACCGGAATCGCGTTCGCGCTGGCGCGTTATCGCTTCCGTGCGCGCTCCACCGTGCAGGCGCTCATCTTCCTGCCGATGGCCACTCCCGAGATCGTCATGGGCTCATCGCTGTTGACACTCTTCATCGGATTGGGCATTCCGCTCGGGTTTTGGGCTATTCTCATCGCACACGTCATGTTCTGCTTATCGTTCGTCGTAGTCACCGTGAAGGCGCGATTGGCCGGGCTCGACCCGAGGCTGCAGGAGGCGGCCATGGATCTCTACGCGACGCCGTTCCAGGCGTTCCGATCCGTGGTGCTGCCCCTGGTCTGGCCGGGCATCCTGGCAGGCGCCCTCTTGGCGTTCTCGCTGTCCTTCGACGACTTCGTGGTCACGAACTTCACCGCCGGCACCGAACAGACCTTCCCCATGTATGTCTGGGGTATCAACCTGCGCGGCATTCCGCCGCAGGTCAATGCGGTCGCCAGTGCCACCTTCCTGATCTCGCTGGTCTTCGTCATCGCCGGGCAGCTGCGCATGCGCCGCCGCTCCGACGATCGCGCCGCCACCAGCTGACCCTTTCGCGAGCCGCCGGTCGATCCTCCCTGTTCCGGGAGTGATCACCGGCGGCTTTCGCGCACCCGGGAGATGAAAACACCCCCCATGGAGCCAACGCACACCGTTGTTGGGCTCGGCGGCCGGACCGCCGGGCAAGAGAGAAGGAGTTGATCGGCCATGCAGGCCAAAGCGAGCAAACTGTGGGCGTCGGCACTGTCAGAGGCAGCGCCGACGCCGTACTGGACCGACCGGCCGGACCGGCCCGCGCCCACGGAACCGCTGACCACCGCCACCGACGCCGATCTGGCCGTCATCGGCGGCGGCTACAGCGGGCTCTGGACGGCATTGATCGCCAAGGAAAGAAATCCGGGCACCGATGTGGTGCTCGTCGAATCCGCCATGTGCGGGCACGCGGCCTCGGGTCGCAATGGCGGCTTCTGCGCCGCCAGCCTCACCCACGGGCTCGCCAATGGCATGGACCGCTTCCCCGACGAGATCGACGATCTCGAACGCATGGGGCGCGAGAACCTCGACGCCATCGCGGCCGCCATTCGCCGCTACGGCATCGACTGCGACTTCGAGCGCACCGGGGAATTGGAGGTCGCCACCGAACCGCATCAGCTCGAATGGCTGCAAGAAAGCCATGATGCGGCGGTCGCGCTCGGGTATCGCAGTGAATTGCTCACTGCCGCAGAGGTGCAGAACCTGGTGCACTCCCCCACCTATCTGGGCGGGTGGTGGGATCGTGACGGCGTCGCCATGCTCGACCCGGCCCGGCTGGCCTGGGGATTGCGCCGCGCCTGCCTGGAATCGGGCGTGCGCATCTACGAAGGCACGCCCGTGCAGCGCATTTCGAAGTCGAACGGCAAGCTGACCATGCACACGCCGCACGGCGAAGTGCGGGCGCCGCGAGTCGCGCTGTGCACCAGCGCCTTCCAGGGACCGCTGGCCAAGGTGTCGCGACATGTGGTGCCGGTCTACGACTATGCGCTCATGACCGAGCCGCTGACCGAGGAGCAGCTGGAATCGATCGGCTGGGGCCGCCACCGCATGGGGTTGGGCGACGCCTCCTACCAGTTCCACTACTACCGGCTGACCAGCGACAACCGCATTCTGTTCGGCGGCTATGACGCGATCTACCACTTCGGCGGCAAAATCGCCCCCGACCTGGAGTACAACGAGGAAACCTTCGAAAGACTCTCCGAACACTTCTTCCAGACCTTCCCGCAATTGGACGGTCTGCGCTTCACCCACCGCTGGGGCGGCATCATCGACACCTGCGGGCGGTTCTGCGCCTTCTTCGGCTCCGCCTACAAGGGCCGGCTGGTCTACGCCGCGGGCTACACCGGGCTCGGTGTCGGCGCGACTCGCTTCGGTGCGGAGGTCATGCTCGACAAGCTGTACGGGCTCGATACCGAGCGCACCCGGCTGCGCATGGTGCGCTCCCGGCCGCTGCCCATGCCGCCGGAGCCGTTCCGCTCGGTCGGCATCAATCTCACCCGCTGGTCACTGGCGCGGGCCGATGCGCATCAGGGGCGTCGCAATCTGTGGCTGAAGGCCATGGACGCCACCGGATTGGGGTTCGACAGCTGAGTGCGACGGCCCGGCTCCCGCGCGGGGGCCGGGCCGTCCGGCTCATCGGCGAGACCGTCTCGCAATTGTCTCAAAAATAGTGCTATTCGGCCGGGGCAGCGAGGTGCCGGTACACGGTGGCGCGGGATACGCCCAGTTCGGCGGCGATTCGATCCATGGAGTAGTCGCCGGAGTCGCGCATGCGGCGGGCCGAGGCCACCATGGCCGCGGACATGGCGCCCGGGCGGCCGCGGCCGGACGGCCTGGCGGGAGCCTCGCGCGGCTCCACCCTGATGCGCGATTCATCCTCCGGGGGAACGGTTCCCAGCAGGCGGGCGACGCCGTCGAGAATCGCCGGGCGCAGCTCGGCCAAGGGCCGGTCGGCGTAGATCATCACCGGATCGCCCAGCGCCGCGAAGACCTGCGCGGCCCGCACCCGCGCGGCGAAGTCCGGATCCGGTCCGGCAATCAATTCCTGTGCGCCCAGGGCGATCTCACGCATTCTCGCGAAGGTCGCCGAGTTGGCGGACAAGGCCTGGTCCCGCATCTGCATGCGCATCAGCTTCCGGTGCGCGAGCCAGGCGTCGACCAGCCCCTCGATGGCCGCCCAGCACCGCGCCCGCGGATCCGCGACCAGGCGCGCGGCGTCCACCGCCGCCTTCGACTCCACCAGCAGCGGCTCGACCAGCGCGGCGGCGATATCGGCCTTGTTCGGGAAGTGGTAGAGCACGGCCGTTTTCGTCAGCCCCACCCCTTCCGCGATCTCACGCACGGACACCGGGTAGTACCCGCGCTCGGCGAACAGCTCGAGCGCGGTCCGCAGTATTCGACTGCGCGGATCGTCGGTCACGATACGAATCCTAACCGTTGACTGACCACCGGTCAGTACCGTACCGTCGCGACTGACCAGTGGTCAGCATTTTTGAGACGGGATGTCATCATGCAGAACGCGCGAATTCTGATTTCCGGGGCGGGCATCGCAGGCCAGACGCTGGCGTATTGGCTTGCCCGCCACGGCTTCCGGCCCACCGTCGTGGAACGGGCGCCGCACCTTCCCCGCGGCGGCCAGGGCGTCGATATCCGAGACCAAGCCGTCGAGGTGGCCGAACGCATGGGCATCCTGTCCCGGGCCCGCGCCGCCGCGACCGATACCGCCGGCCTGCGCTATGTGAACGCCGCCGGCCACGAGGTCGCCCGCGTCGACATGCGCCGCATCCAACGCAGATTCAACAGCGCCGATGTCGAGTTACTACGCGGCGACCTGGTGCGCATCCTGCACGATGCCGCCTCGGGCGAGGCCGAATACCTCTTCGGCGATTCCATCACCGCCCTGCACCAAGACCCCGACGGCGTCACCGTCGACTTCGACCACACCGCCACCCGCCGCTTCGACCTGGTGATCGGCGCCGACGGCCTGCACTCGGTCGTCCGCCGCCTCGCCTTCGGCCCCGAATCCGATTTCGTCCGCCACATGGGCCACTACTTCGCCTTCGCCGACGCCGACCCGTCCCTGGGCCCCGACACCTGGATGACCATGTTCAACACCCCCGGCCGCATGGCCGGCATCTACCGCTCCGGCACCTCCCCGGAAGCCAAGGCCTACTTCATCTTCCGCAGCCCCGAACTGCCCGTCGACCACCGCGACCCCGCCGCCGTCCACCGCGTCCTGACCGAGCGCTTCGCCCCCGAAACCGGCTGGCACGTCCCCCAACTCCTCGCCGGCGCCCTCGCCGACCCCGACCTCTACTTCGACGCCCTCGCCCAAGTCCACATGCCCTCCTGGTCCACCGGCCGCATCGCCCTGATCGGCGATGCCGCCTACTGCGCCTCCCCCGCCTCCGGCGCCGGCGCCGAACTCTCCTTCCTCGGCGCCTACCACCTCGCCGGCGCCCTGGCCACCGCCACCGGCAACCACCACACCGCCTTCCCCCACTATGAACAAGCCCTCCGCCCCCTAGCCGAAACCAAACAGAAAATCGGCCCCAACGTCCGCCTCATGGTCCCCAAATCCACCCTCGGCATAACCCTCCGCAACACCATCGCCCGCCTCCCCCTCCTCGAATCCACCACCGGCCTGGGCCGCATCATGTCCCCCAAAACCACCACCCCCCTCCACAACTACGAACACCCCAACCCCACCCGCTGCTGACCGCGAACAGCCAGTTGGGAGTGGCCACCGGTGACGCCGTCCTCTGCGCTGAGGGCCTCCGACCTGCTCAGCTCTGTGTAGTGTCGGAGCGTTATCCCCCTGGACGGAAACGCGAGTCACCATATGGATACACATCGCCCGCTCTCGCCCTTCGAGATTGCCTACTTCGGCGGTGCGGCGAAGCTCACCAGTGTGCCGAAAAGCCAAGTGCCGCTGTTCATCGGCACTACGGTACGCGGTGCAGTCGATATCGATATCCTGCGGCTGGTGCTGGTCGAGCTCGCAGCCGGGCACGCGTTGCTGCGCGCGGTACTCGTCGAGGAACCCTGCGGTGCGCCGCGATTCGAACTGCGCGAGAACTACGAGCCCACGCTCGAGGTCACCGGAGGCGGCGACGACGCCTACCGTAGGTTGATCAACAGCGAACCGGATTGGGGCGCGGGGTTTTTCAAGGCACAGGTGCTGCGTGACGGAGGTCGTACCCAGATCGTGCTGATCGTGCACCACGGCATGTCCGACGGGCGCTCGATGTTCGCGCTCGTCGATGAAATGTGGCAGCGCTACAGCGCGCATCTGGCGGGTTCGCCCCTGCCGGTGTTCGACGCCGACAGCGTCTTGATCGACGGCGCGGACGCACAGCTGCTGCACACGGTCACCGACGCCGAGGTGGATGCGTTTCTCGCTCAGCTCAAAGCCCTCGCGCTCGACCCGGAGGCCGCTGCCGCCGCCCCTCGCCAGGTGGTACGGGACGGCGACGGCAGTGGTGATCCGTTGGGCCGGTTCGCGGTGCGCCGCATCGAGTTGACCGCGGAAGAGACTTCGGCGCTCATTGCTGTCGCACACGCACAAGGGTTTTCGGTGAGCTCGTTGATTACGGGCGCGGCGCTGGCGGCGGTGCGCCCGCAGCTCGGCGTCGACGCCGGCCCGGTGCCGATGCTGGCCGGGCACGCGGTGGACGTGCGCCCCTATCTGGTTCCGCCGGTTCCGACGACCACCGTGCTGTGCTGCGTGGCCGGTGTAGCCACCCCGGTCGTCGCGAGCGCGGATTCGGACCCGATCGAGCTGGCGAAAATGGTGGAGGCCGGCATGCGGGCCGCACTCGAGCTGAAGTTCCCGGCGCTCTACATGGCCGCCACCCAGCGCGATCTGGATGCGGTCACTGCCGCCATGTTCTCCGCGCAGCCGACACTGGGTATTTCCAATGTCGGTGTGGTGCCGGCGCATTCGCTGCCGGCGGACCTCGAGTTCATTCGCGACGACATGTTCGCCATGGCCAAAGGCATGCTGCCGAAGATGACCGTCTTCACCGTGGGTGACCGGCTCACCATTCAGGTCGAATACGACACCGCGGGGAACAGCGAAGAACAGGCGGTGCAGGTGAGCCAGGCGATGCGCGCGCAGGTCCGGCGTCTCTGCGAGAACGCGGAGATCCGCGCATGACCAAAGTTATTGCAACGTGCTAGATATCTTCGAATCGGCAAGACACACGCACAGAAGTACGGAATACCGCCTATGGCCACGAAACGACCACTGACGCCCTTCGAGCTCGCGCATTTCGACCGCAGGTATCAGCTCACCGACATGTCGAAAGCTGAAGTGGCGCTGCACATCGGCACCACGGTGCGCGGTGCCGTCGACCTCGACATCCTGCGCCGGGTGCTGGCCGAGCTCGCCGCCGGGCATGCGCTGCTGCGCGCCACGGTCGTCCGGGATACCGCCGATGACCTGCACTTCGAGCTGCTCGAGGGTTACCAGCCCCCGCTCGAGGTTCGTGAGGGCGGCGCCGAGGAGTACTGGCGGCTGATCAACAGCCCACACGACTGGAGCGATGGTCTTTTCAAAGTGATCGTGCTGCGCGAAGGCGACATTCATCAGATCGTGCTGGTGGCCCATCACGGTATCTGCGACGGACGGTCGATGTTCCCGCTGGTCGGTGAGATGTGGGAGCGCTACGGCGCGCATCTGGCGGGTTCGCCACTGCCGCCGTCGGATTCGGATCACGACCTGGTCGACGGCGTCGACGCGCAGCTGGCGGCCTCGGTCACCGATGCCGAGGTCGACGCGTTCCTCGGCCAGCTCGCCGCCATCGCGCAGGCGAGTGGTCCGGACGCGCCCGCCCCGCTGCGATTGCCGGTCGCCGGTGACGGCGTCGAGGACGCGCTGGGCCGTTTCCGGGTGCAGTACATCGAATTGAGCCCGGCGGAGACCGGCGCTGTTATCGCGACTGCCCGCGCGGCCGGGTTCTCGGTGAACAGCCTGCTCACCGGTATGGCGCTGACGGCACTGCGCCCCGAGCTCGACGGCGGCGCAGAGCCGGCGATGTTGCTGGCCGCCATCGCGTCGGATCTGCGTGCGGAACTAGTTCCGCCGCTGACCGGATCGACGGTGCTGAACTGTGTGGGCGGGGTCCTCGTGCCGCTCTTCGCGGGCACCGGCGCGGATCCGATCGAGCTGGGCATGATGGTCGAGGCAGGCGTGAAAGGCGCGGTGGACGCGCGGTTCTCGGCCTTGCTGCTGCGGGCGCTGACGCGCGGCCTGGATCCGGTCGCCGCGGGGCTTCCCACGGTGTTGCCGACGATGAGCGTGTCCAATATCGGCCTGATTCCCGAGTATCCGGTGCCGGTGCAGCTCGAGCTCGTGCGTAACTTCGTGTTCGGGATGGGTGTGGGGCACTCACCGGTGGCGACCATCTACACCATCGGCGATCGGCTCACCATCCAGGTCGGCTACGACACCGTCGAACACAGCCACGAACAGATCGGCCGGATAACCGAGGCATTGCGCGAGCAGTTGCGCAGAGTCTACGGGGTTCCGGCAGCGATGAGCTGACGGCCTGCGGCAACGCTGTGGCTCTGGGCGAATGTCCCAGAGCCACAGCCATATCCGCTGGACCGGTGCATCAAGATCCACCGTGTTAGCATCACGCGCTGCCAAAATGTTCGCGGCAGAGGATCGAGTGGCGGGGGTGCGGGCGATGAAGGAATGCCCATGAAAGTGGCCGTCGATCAACGAAAGTGCATCGCCGCCGGTCAATGCACGCTGCGTGCCGGCCAAGTCTTCGACCAGCACGACGACGACGGACTCGTCGTACTGCTCGACCAGAATCCGGCGGCCGAACTCGCCGAGGCCGTACGCCTCGCCGCCGAATTCTGTCCAGCACAAGCAATCCACATCGAGGAATAACGCAGAGCCATGTCTGAAGAATCGACCGAATCCACCGCCGAGGTGCCGTTCTACCCCATGCCCCGCGCCGCTGGCTGCCCGTTCGCCCCGGCCCCCGGCGTACGGGAAATCGCCACGGCGGGACCCATTTACACGGTCCGGACCTGGGAAGGCAAGCAGGCGTGGCTGATCACCGGATATCCGGAGGCGCGAGCGCTGCTGTCCAATTCGGCTGTCCACCTCGACAACCTGCATCCGGAGTTCCCGCACAGCAACGAGTCGATGAAGGCGCTGGCCGCCATGTCCCCGCGCACCATGTTCAATACCGAAGGCGCCGAGCACGCCCGCTTCCGACGCATGCTCGCCAAGCCCTTCACCCCCAAGCGGCTCGAGACCCTGCGGCCCCTCATCCAGAAGCACGTCGACGAATGCATCGACACCATGCTCGCCGCGGGCGACTCGGCCGATCTGCACACCGCGCTGGCGCTGCCGGTGCCGTCGCTGGTGATCTGCGAGCTCCTCGGCGTCCCCTACGAGGATCACGCCTTCTTCCAGCACCACACCGAGGTGGGCATGGACAGCAACACCACCGCCGATCAGGCGATGCAGAACACCGTCGAGATGCTCAACTATCTGAACAAGCTGATCGAGGTCAAGGCCGCAAAGCCCGGCGAAGACCTGCTCACCGATATGGCCGAACTCGTGCGCTCCGGCGAACTCCAGTCGTGGGAAGCCGGATTGCAGGCCGTGGGCTTCCTGGCCGCCGGCCACGAAACCACCGCCAATATGATCGGCCTCAGCGTCCTCGCCCTCCTCGAACGCCCCGACCAGCTGGCACTCATCCGCGACACCGACGATCCGAAACTCCTCCTCAACGCCATCGACGAACTCTGCCGCTACATGGCCATCCCGCATATCGGCCTGCGCCGAGTTGCCGTGGAGGACATCGAGATCGCCGGCGAGACCATTCACGCGGGCGACCCCCTCATCGTCGACATCCCCACCGCCAATCGCGACCCGAACACCTTCGCCGACCCGGACCGCATCGATGGACAGCGGCCGACCGCCGGGCTGCACCTGTCCTTCGGCGCGGGCCGCCACAACTGCATCGGCCTGCAACTGGCGCGCATCGAACTGGCGATCACCCTGCAAACGCTATTCCGGCGCGTCCCCGGGCTGCGCCTGGCGACCACGATCGACCGTATCGGGTTCAAGGAGGAAGCCATGGTCTACGGCCTCACCACCCTGCCGGTCGCGTGGTGACCACACCGGCACAACGCGGGCGTGGTTCTCGCAAGAACCGCACGTACCCGCCTTTCGACGTGATCGACGATCCCGACGAGCACATGCAGCAACTGATGGACGCGATCGATGCGACCGCTCAGGTTCTGGGAATCACGCGAGCAGAGATGGCATCCTGGGTCGGCCAGACCAAGAACAGCATCAACAAGTACCTCCGGCTGGAACGGCGGATGCCGAACGCGATGATCGACACGATCGTCCGCAACCTGGGAATCCCGCTGACTCTGGGCCCCGTCATTGCTTCCTGCCTGATTCCGAACTCGATTGCGATTCAGACCGGCAGCTTCCCCCCGGTGTTCGACCCCGGCGACCTCGAGCTCCTGGAGTCGATCGGCAATCCGGCGGCGTATGCCCAGGGCCCGCAGCTGTACATCATGGCCACCAATCAGGCATTCAAGGACATCTTCCCCTGGTTTCCGGAGCCGAGCGCGGACAATCGGCCGAACCTGATCGTGGAGATCCTGAACAACCCCGGCGCCCGCGAGACCTTCGGCGAATCCTGGCCGGCGATGGCCGCGCACGTCGTCCAGTACCTGGTCCTGATCGGCGCCAGCACCGTGCCGCGGGAGGACATCGATCACATTTTCGGGCGCTGTCGGCAGAACCCCGACTTCGAGCGGTTCCTCACGACGGTTCCCGGTGAAAAGGAGTTCAACGAGCCCACCGAGGTCACCCTGCTGTGTCCGGACAACATCCGCCGCCGACACATCCACAAAGTGCTGAACCAGAAGTGGAACAAGCCTGAAATGTGGGACCTGCTCACCTGGGCGCGAGTGGACTAGCACCCGGATTCGTCCCCGAGCCTCCAGCATAGGACGCACTGCCTGCGGTGCCGCCCCCATCGCGGCACCGCAGGCCAAGCGCCATCGGGGTGGCATTGCCGCCACCCCGACGACCCGTGCGACGCTGCTACGACGAACACCACACTGTGTTCGCCACGACGCACGGAGGCTTATCGCCAGACCCGTGTCAGGGTCTGGCGAAGATCACTGGCTTGTCGTCGTTCTCGACCCGATCGGTCACCGGGAACTCGACGTCGATGACCGGATCCGCTGCCGCCGCGAGCGCTTCGAAAGCCGACCGGCTGTAGTTGCGCAGACACGTGATGAAACAGTCGTGCACGGTCGGCGGGATGGCCGCCCAGGGGATTCGCAGGCTCGACGCCATCACCGCAGCCACAATGGGTGGGAGCGTGGCGGAGCGCACCAGCAGCTCACGGGCCGACGGCCGGATACCGTCGATCACAACAAATCTCGCGCCCACCCTGGTGCCTTCTGCTATCGCCTTCGCCGCTGGCGCGGGCGGCAGATGATGGAATCCCGCGGCGAACAACACCAGATCGAAACTGTTCTCGGCCGCGTCGATGGCGGTCGCGTCCATGATCCGGACAGTGGCACGCGGATGCGCACCCAACGGTCCGGCCGCGATATTGGCCACCAGCGCGGGATCGACGTCCGTAATGGTCACCAGCGCACCGGGATGCACATCGAGCAGACGCTGCGACAGCTGGCCGTGGCCCGCGCCGAGCTCCAGAATCCGCGGCTCTGCAATAGCATCGACCATGCTCGCGATCAGCTGGGCGTTCGCCTCATGGGTGCCGAAGCGGTTTCCGAGATACCCCAGCGCCGCGATGACTTTCTGCTTCACCGAGTCCGGCACGTCCGCGCGGTCGGTGTATTCCGGTCGATCGGTCTGCAGCAGCCGATCCAGCCAGGTAGCGTCCGGCCCACCCCGAGGCATGGCGTCTAGATCGAATGGAATGCGCTCCGGCAGCACCTGTTCCCCTAATTACTCGAGAAGTGGTGCTCAATGATCTACCACATTATCGACAAAAAGCGCACATTCACTTCACGACCTGCGCAAAGATCTCCAAAATTGTACATATTGGGTAACTTCCGCGCTTGTACGAATTGGGCAACCTCTATCCGCACTTGTACATATTGGGTAACCGAGAGGATTTCATGACCCCGATATTTCATCGATTCCTCGCCGCCTGGATTTGAATTCCTCCCAGCCGATTACGGGATGTGGGTGACGGCTAGGGCGGATTCGGTGAGGCTGCCGAGGTAGAGGGTGCCGTGGTGTTCGGCTACCGCGGTGACCATGGCGTAGTCGGCGCCGTCGCGTTGGAGGTCGTGGACCGGGGTGCCGTCGAAGGTGAAGGCCATGGTCCAGGCGGTGCGGGCGGGTTTGGGGCGGAGGGGTTCGGGGGCGGCCCAGGTCAATTGGCGGAGGATGGCGGGGAGGGGGAGGAGGGCGTCGAGGAGGGGGTTTCGGGGGGTGACCATGGCTACCCAGAGCAGGCCGTCGGTGCCCAGGGACATGTTGTCGGGGCAGGCGGGGAGGTTTTCGGCCAGGCGGTCGTAGGTGCCCGCGGCGGGGCCGGTGAGCCAGTAGCGGGTCAGGCGGTAGGCGGCGGTTTCGGCCACTACCAGGCAGGAGCGGTCGGGGGAGAGGACTACGCCATTGGCGAAATCCAGGCCGTCGATGAGGGTTTCGATGGTGGCGTCGGGGTTGCGGCGGAAGAGGCGGCCGGTGCCGGAGTGTTCGAGGATGTCGCCCATCCATTGGGACAGGGGCCAGCGGCGGGTGGATTCGGAGAAGTAGATGGTGCCGTCCGGGTCGGCTACGACATTGCTGGGGAAGGTCAGGGGGTCGCCGTCGACTTCGGAGACGAGGACTTCGAGGGCGCCGCCGGGTTTGTCGAGGCGGAGCAGGCCGCGCTCGGCGTCGCAGATCAGCAGGGAGCCATCGGGTTCGGGATGCAGGCCGAGGGGGCGGCCGCCGGTGTGGGCGATCTGTTCGACGGTGCCGAGGGCGGGGTCCACGGCCAGGATGGCGCCATTGTCGGTGCCGGTGAGGACCCGGCCGTCGGCCGCCACCACGACGTCCTCCGGTGCGGTGCCCGGCAGTTCGATACGGCGCAGCTCCGGCATGGGCGGGACGCTGCGGATTTCGCGGGCGCGGGCGGGGGCCTTGGGCGGCGTCCAGCGGCGGGGCTGCATCTTCGGCATGGCTCACGGTAACGCCGCGGAACCGGACATAGTGGTGAAAAGCACCGGGAGTGAAAGCTGTTGCCGATGGCGGGAATTCGGCACACTGCGGGGATGGGGACGAGTCTCGAGGCGATATTGCTGGATCGGTGGACGGAGCTGGCCGGGCCGTTGGCGCGGGAGGTCGGGGAGGATCTGGTGCGGCGGTACAGCGAACCGCATCGGCGGTATCACACGGTCGAGCATCTGGCGACCATGCTGGCGGTGATCGACGATCTGGCCGGGGACGCCGCCGATATCGACGCGGTGCGGTATGCGGCGTTCTTCCACGATGCCGTGTACGCGGTGGACCGCGCGGACAATGAGGAGCGCAGCGCACGACTGGCCGAGGACGTGCTGCCGGGGCTGGGGGTGCCGAGCGGCACCGTGGCGGAGGTGGCGCGGCTGGTGCGGCTCACCTCGGGGCATCATCCCGAGCCCGCGGATCGCAATGGCGGGGTGCTCTGCGATGCCGATCTCGCGATCCTGGCGGCCGATGAATCCGGTTATGCCGCATACACGTCCGCGGTGCGGGCGGAGTACGCGCACGTCCCCGACGAGTTGTTCCGCAAGGGGCGCGCGGCGGTGCTGCAAGGATTGAGGCAGCAGGAGCACCTGTTCCGCACGCCCATCGCACGGGGGCGCTACGAAGCCGCCGCCCGCGCGAATCTGGCCGCCGAACTCGCCGACCTCACCGAGTGATGCACGACCGCGCGCCGGGCTGAACGACAGCAGACCGGCGCCTCGGTTCGAACCAGCTGCTCAGAGAAGGCGGGTCGCACCGGTGAGCACGGTGCGCAGGATCTGCTCGATCTCCTCGAACTGGGTGCGGTCGCAGATCAGGGGCGGGGCGAACTGGATGACCGGTTCGGCGCGGTCGTCGGTGCGGCAGTGCAGGCCGTTGGCGAAGAGTTCCCTGGAGATGTAGTCGCGCAGCACGCGGGTGGAGTCCTCGGCGGTGAAGCGTTCGCGGGTGGCCTTGTCCTTGACCAGTTCCACGGCCCAGAAGTAGCCCGCGCCACGGACTTCGCCGACGATCGGGAGATCGGTCAGCTTCTCCAGGGTGGTGCGGAAGAGATCCTCGTTGGCGCGCACGTGGCCGTAGAGGTCCTCGTTCTCCATGATGTCGAGGTTGGCGAGCGCCACGGCGCAGCCCACGGGATTGCCGCCGTAGGTGGAGCCGTGCATGAACGGAACATCTTGGCGCTGGAAGGGTTCCATGAGTTTGTCGCTGATCAGCACCGCACCCAGGGGCGCGTAGCCGGAGGTGAGGCCCTTGGCGGTGGTGATGATGTCGGGCTGATAGCCGAAACGCTGTGCGCCGAAGGCGTATCCGAGGCGGCCGAAGGCGCAGATGACCTCATCGGAGACCAGCAGCACATTGTGGCGGTCGCAGATCTCGCGGACGCGCTGGAAATAGCCGGGCGGCGGGACGAAACAGCCGCCGGTGTTCTGCACGGGTTCGAGGAAGACGGCGGCGACGGTCTCGGGACCTTCGAAGAGAATCGCCTCCTCGATGCGATCGGCCGCCCACAGGCCGTAGGCCTCGTAGTCGTCGGTGTGCTCGGTGGCCCGGTAGAAGTTGGTGTTCGGCACCCGCTGGGTGCTGGGCACCAGCGGCTCGAAAGGCGCTTTGGCGGTGGGGATTCCGGTGATCGAGAGCGCGCCCAGCGAGGTGCCGTGATAGGCCATCGACCGGCTGATCACCTTGTGCTTGGTCGGCTCCCCCGCCAGCTTGAAGTACTGCCGCGCGAGTTTCCATGCGGTCTCGACGGATTCGCCGCCGCTGACGGTGAAGAACACCCGGTTGAGATCGCCCGGCGCGGACGCGGCCAGCCGATCGGCGAGCTCGATGGCCGGCGGATGCCCGTAACCCCACAGCGGGAAGTAGGACAACTCCATCATCTGCTTGGCGGCCGCCTGCGCCAGTTCCGCGCGCCCGTGCCCGACCTGCACGGCGAACAGGCCCGCCAATCCGTCGAGATAGCGCTTGCCGCTCGCATCGAACAGGTAGGCCCCCGCACCGCGGACGATGACGGGCGCCTCGGCCTCGTCGCGCCCATTGTGATTGGTGAAGTGCATCCACAGGTGGTCGCGCAGGACGCGAGACGCATCGTCCGCGGTGACGGGTCTGGATTCGGCAGTGGCGGTCATGGGGACTCCTCGAAGTCGGACTTGCTTCGGTTATCCCACAGTTTCGACCATTCAGCAACCGATTTCGTTGTTACAAGATTGTCAGCTACGGATTTCGTTGCGACGTCAGCGGGTGCCCCACTTGTAGGTCTGCTTGCGCAGCTTCAGGTAGACCATGATCTCCGCATGC
Organism: Nocardia sp. NPDC127526; assembly: GCF_042672265.1. Classification (NCBI taxonomy): domain Bacteria; kingdom Bacillati; phylum Actinomycetota; class Actinomycetes; order Mycobacteriales; family Nocardiaceae; genus Nocardia; species Nocardia sp. NPDC127526. The sequence continues at coordinate 85,435 of NZ_JBHXVO010000030.1, forward strand.
CGCACCCCGGCCAGCGCCCGGATGCGCGTGGACACCAGATCCAGCAGCGCCTCGTCGTCCGGGCACACCGCCTCGCACAGCACGTCGTAGCGCCCCGCGCACACCACCACATAGTTGATCTCGTCGATGGCGGCCAGCGCATCGGCCACCGGCTGCACCTGACCGTCCACCGTCACCGCGATCATGGCCTGCCGGAACAACCCCACCTGCAAGGGATCCGTGACCGCCACGATCTGGATGACCCCCGCGTCGGCGAGCTTCTGCACCCGCTGCCGCACCGCCGCCTCGGACAGCCCGACCGCCTTGCCGATGGTGGCGTAGGCGCGCCGCCCGTCCTCCTGCAACTGGGCGATGATCCGCTTGGAGATGTCGTCGAGCACCGGGGCGCCCTTGCCGGAATTCAGATCGCTCACCCTGGTCATCCTTGCGCAAACACGCCGGGGCCAACAACCGGAGCCCGTCGGCGCGGCGAGCCACCAAGATCGTTTTGCGTCGTCCGACACATTCTCCGCGACGGAATCGGTTGAGCATCGCGCTTGACCGTACTGATTCGGTCGCCCAGGCTCGGAGGTATCCACAAACACCGCGTCCCCGCATCGCGGTCATCGAAAGGCAAGCAACCGTGAAAGTCGGCATTCCGCGCGAGCTCACCACCCACGAGTATCGCGTCGCCATCACCCCTTCCGGCGTGGCCGACCTGACCCGCCGCGGCCATCAGGTCCTGATCGAGGAGGGCGCCGGAACCGGATCCGCCATCCCGGATACCGAATTCGAAGCCGCCGGCGCCCGCATCCTGCCCACCCCCGCGGATGTCTGGGCCGCCGACCTGATCCTCAAGGTCAAGGAACCCCTCGAGCCCGAATACGAGCGCCTGCGCCCGGGGCAGATCCTGTTCACCTACCTGCATCTGGCGGCCTCCCGCGCCTGCACCGAGGCCCTGCTGGAACGCAAGGTCACCGCCATCGCCTACGAAACCGTGCAGTTGCCCGACGGTTCGCTGCCACTGCTCTCCCCCATGAGCGAGGTCGCCGGCCGCCTGGCCGTCCAGGTCGGCGCGTACCACCTGATGACCCCGTTCGGCGGCCGCGGCGTGCTCCCCGGCGGCGTGCCCGGGGTGGGCGCGGCCACGGTGGTGGTCATCGGCGGCGGCGTGGCCGGGGAGAACGCGGCCGTCATCGCCGCCGGAATGCGCGCGGACGTAAGGATTCTCGAGGTGAGCGCGCCGCGCCTGCGCGAGCTGGACCGCCGCCACGGCGACCGCGTGGCAACCGTCGCCTCCACCGCGCACGCCATCGACGAACAGGTGCGCGCCGCGGATCTGGTGATCGGCGCGGTCCTGGTGCCGGGCGCCCGCGCCCCCGAACTGGTCTCCAATGACCTTGTGGCCCAGATGAAACCGGGTTCGGTGCTGGTGGACATCTCCATCGACCAGGGCGGCTGTTTCGCCGACTCGCACCCCACCACGCACGCGGAACCCACCTACCGCGTGCATGATTCGCTGTTCTACTGCGTCGCCAATATGCCCGGCGCGGTGCCGAGCACCTCCACCCGCGCGCTGTCGAATGTGACGCTGCCCTACGCGGCGGCCTTGGCGGACAACGGCGCTCGCACCGCATTGCGCGCGGACGCGGCACTCGCGAAGGGCCTGGCCACGATCGAAGGCGAACTGGTCAGCGCACCGGTCGCCGAGGCACACGGCCGCTCGGCGATCTCCCTGGTGGAAGCGCTGAGCTGAGCACGCGCACGGAAGTCCCACCGTCATCCCGGCGCGCGACCACCTACCCGTCATCCCGGCGTGCTTTTGGCCGGGATCTCCCTGCAACGTGGTGGATTCCGGCCAAAAGC
>NZ_JBHXVO010000031.1:0-85319 GCF_042672265.1 Nocardia sp. NPDC127526
ATAACTCAAAACCCCAACACACCTTTTACTAGTATTTTCAAACCCACCAGCCGCCCCCCCCACCGTACCGGTCCCCCGGGGTGTCACGGGGGGGGGGGGCCCCGCCGGTTCGCTCCGGGCGGCCCCCACTCGAACAACTGAAACCTGATGTCAGGCGAGCATTTTCGCCTTCAACGCGGCGATATCGGCGTCGGTCAGCCCTAGGCCCTCGCGGACATAGTTGTCGAAGCTGCCGTAGGACTGGTTCGCCTGATCGAAGGCCGAGTCCAGGGCCGAGACGGCGACGCCGTTGAGCATGTCGCCCTCGGCGGCGTTGCGGTAGTAGTTCGACAGCAAGTAGTCGTAAGTGACCGTGTCGCGATCCACGCCCAGGATGGTGAGCAGGACGGCATTGGTCCAGCCGGTGCGATCCTTGCCCGCGGTGCAGTGGAACAGCACCGCGCCCGGGTTGTAGGCGATATCGCGCAGCACGTCGGCGAAAGCCGCATTGGCTCCGGGGGCGGTGATGAAGGCGCGATACAGGTCGGCGCCCGCCGTCAGCGTGGAGGCCAGCACCTGCGGCGGGGCCTGGCCGATCACGTCGTTGTGGAACGCGGTGGCCCCGGCGGGCACCTTGTCCACGCCCATGAACTGCTGCTCATAACTGGTGCGCAGATCGTGGACGGACTGCACGTCGTCACCGGTCAGCGCGGCCAGATCCGAATCCGTGGCCTTGCTCAGCTCGCCGGTGCGATACACCAGGCCCGTGCGGACGGTGTGCCCGTCGGTGGTGCGGTAGCCGCCCGCGTCGCGGGCGTTCACCACACCTTGCAGGTTCAGCGAACGGGCATCGGTGGACACCACCACGCTGCCGGTCGGGGCCGGCGCGGCGACGCTGGCCGCGGCGGGCGGTTCGGCGAGCGCGACGGCCGGGCCAGCGCCGAAGGACAGCGCGGCGGCCAGCACCAGGGACGTGCCGAGCATGCGGGATCGGATCATGCGAACTCCTTCGTCGAGTGCCCGGCTCGCGACCGGGCGATCAGGACGCGGTGGCCGGAGCCTCGAACCGCGACAGGGCGAGCAGACGCGAGATGGCGCGCAGGTACTTCTTGCGGTAGCCGCCGTCCAGCATTTCCTGGGTGAAGATCTGGTCCAGCTTGGCGCCGGACACGGTGACCGGTGTGCCCGCGTCGTAGAGCCGGTCGGCCAGCACCACGACACGCAGCGCCACCGCCTGATCGGTCACCGGATGCACGCCGGAGATGAACACCGCCGACACGTCCTGGATGAGCGCGTTGTAGCGCGACGGGTGCAGAGTGCTCAGATGCTTGGTCAGCGCGTCGAAATCGTCGAGCGTGGAACCCGGTGTGGCGGCGGCCTTCTCGGCCAGCAGATCGGGCGCGGTGGGCTCCGGGGCGGGCGGCAGATCACGGTGCCGGTAGTCCGGGCCGTCCACGCGGATGGGCTCGAACAGCGAACCCAGCTTCTTGATCTCGCGCAGGAAGTCCTGGGCGGCGAAACGGCCCTCGCCCAGCTGACCCGGCAGCGTATTGGAGGTCGCGACCACCGACACGCCGCGCGCGGTCAGCTCCGAGAGCAGCCGCGACACCAGCATGGTGTCGCCCGGATCGTCGAGCTCGAATTCGTCGATGCACAGCACGCTGTTGCCCGACAGCCGCTCCACGGCATTGTTGAAGCCCAGCGCGCCAACCAGATTGGTCAGCTCGCCGAAGGTGCCGAAGGTCTTGGGCTCGGGCACGCTGTGGAAGATCGAGGCCAGCAGGTGGGTCTTGCCCACGCCGAACCCGCCGTCCAGGTACAGGCCGATGCCGGTGACCGGCTTCTTCTTACCGAACAGGGACTTCTTCGAGGCGGCCTTGCGCAGCTTGGTGACCCGGTCCGCGAAATCCTCCGCCTTCCGGACCGCGGCGGCCTGCGAGGGCTCCTTCGGATCCGGGATGTACGAAGCGAAGCTCACCTCGTCGAAGGTGGGCGGGGGAACCATCTGGGCCACGAGCTGGTCTGCCGGAACCTCCGGGTGGCGATCGACGAGGCGTTGTTGCACGCAAGCAGCGTACGGACGTGGTGTGATCGATACTCATGCAGCGTATGCCCAATGCGATCCAGCTCACAGAACTCGGCCGCGACGACCTGGTGCGCTGGTACGCCTACCCGGCCGGACCGGCGCGACCGTGGATCCGGGTCAACTTCGTCACCAGCATCGACGGTGCGATGACCCTGGACGGACGCTCCGGCGGGCTGGGCACGCCCGCGGACCGGAAGGTCTTCCTGCTGCTGCGCGATCTGGCCGATGTGGTGCTGGTCGGGGCGGGCACGGCGCGGGCGGAGAATTACGGGGCGGCGCATACCGATTCGCAGCTGCGGACGCGGCTGTGGCATCACGGATTCGGCGGGCATCCCGATGGCGCGCCGCCGCGCATCGCCGTCGTCACCGCCAGCGCGGCGCTGGATCCGGCGAGCCGGTTGTTCACCGACACCGGCGCGCGGCCGATCATCATCACCACCAAGGACGCGCCCGCCGACCGCAAGAAGGTGCTCACCGAGGCCGGCGGCGAAATCGTCGAAGCCGGGGAGACGACCTGCACCGCGAGCGGAATTCGCGCCGCCCTCGAAGCGCGCGGACTGCGGCGAGTGCTGTGCGAAGGCGGGCCCTCGCTGTTCGGAGACCTGCTGACCGCCGGCGCGGTCGACGACCTGTGCCTCACCGTCTCCCCGCTGCTCGTCGCCGGTACAGGCGGACGAATCGCGGTGTCCCCCATGGCAACGCCCACCCCCATGACACGACGGCATCTCATCGTCGACGACGACGGCACCATCCTCACCCGCTGGGTCCGCAGTCACACCCAGAGCTGAAACCGGTTGCCGGACCTGGCAGGCTGTAGCGCATGCGCTGGACTCGGGCCGCTCTGCTGGCGTCGACACTTTCGATCCTGGTGACCACCGGCTGTGGTGCCGGGCCGTCGGACCGGCCGGCCGTCGCCGTGGAACGACCCCATCAAGGCGGGGTCGTCGAGACCACCAAACCCGGTGCGGCCGAACCGCCCGCGCCCGAGGTGCCCAAGACCGAACTGTCCTGGCACGACTGCACGGTGCCGACGTTCAACCTGCTGTCGCTGGGGACGCCGCCGGGCGGGCTGGTGCTGGAATGCGCGGAATACACCACGCAGGTGGATATCGCGGGGGCGGTGAGCGGCAACTTCCGGACCGCGGCCATGCGGGCGCGCTACGACAGCACACCCAAGGACGCGGCGCCGCTGGTGCTGACGTCCGGATCGGATCGGGCGTCGACGGCCACCCTGGCCGCGCTCGCGGCGGGGCCGACCAATCCGCTGCTGGCGTCGCGGCCCATCGTGGCTGTCGACCGGCGCGGGATCGGGAGTTCGCAGCCGGTGAGCTGTATGACCGCCGAGATTCGCAAGACGATTGCCGATCAGGCGCAATTCGCGGCGGGGGGAACCGATCCCGTGGACGCGGTGGCGGAGGCCAGCCAGGACGCGACCATCGAATGCCTGGACTTTCTGACGCCGGCGCAGAGCACTTTCGATGCGGCGCATGCGGCCGATGATCTCGATCAGCTGCGCAAGCAGTGGCAGGTGGAGCACATCGGGCTGCTGGGGACCGGCAGCGGCGGGACCGTCGCGCTGGAGTACGCGCGCAAGTACGGGGATCATCTCGGGCGGCTGGTGCTGGATTCGCCGCAGGCCGTGGGGCTGGATTCGGCGGGGCGTGCGGAGCAGCGGGTGAAGGGGGCGGAGGCCGCGCTGACCGCGTACGCGCAACGGTGTGCGGCGCTGAACTGTTCACTGGGGGCCGATCCGCGCGCGGCCATCGCCACGCTGGTGAGCCGGGCCGGGGGCGGTGAGTTCGGGGATCTGTCGGCGGCTGCGCTGGTTACCACGTTGAGTGGATTCCTCGGCGACCCGCGGGCTGTGCAGAATCCGGTGATCACCGAATTCGCCGACGCGCTCGCGGCGCTGGGGCGCGGTGACCGCGGGCCCATTACGCCGTTCGTGCTGCGTGAGACCTCGGCCATCGCCAATGACGGGGCCTTCGTCAACCGGTGTAGCGACAACCATCAGCCTGCGAGCCCGGTGCGCGCCAAGGAACTGGTCGCGCAGTGGGGTGGTCAGTATCCGGTTTTCGGCAAGGCCGCAGCCATCGATCTCATGGCTTGCTCGGCCTGGCCCGCTACGGCGGCGGAGATGAAGCTGCCGGAGAAGCTGGACCGGCCGGTGCTGGTGCTCGGCGGGAATGCGGACCCGGTCACGGGGCAGGACGGGCGGCCGTCGGTGACCGGTGCGCTCGCCGCTGCCGGGGGTCGCACGGCCACCGTGGTGTGGCAGGGCTGGGGGCACCCTACCGTCGCGCACTCCAGCTGCGCGCAGCAGGCCGTCGCCGACTATCTGAAGGACGCCAAGCTCCCGGCCGACGGAACTGCCTGCCCTGCTTGAGTGCTGGGGCAGTTGTGGCGGGAAACGCGGATCTGCTGCTGGTTCGGAAGGCGGGTCTGATCAGGGACGCTCGTGGCTGTGTTTGATTTGCCTCCGCTTCGCTCCGGCGGGGTTCGGGGCCTGACGGTCTCGATTTTTCCCTCCCTCCGCGCACGCCGGAGCTCCTCCGCTTCGCTCCCCCGCTCCGACGCACGCTCCACTCAGTCCAAAATCGAGACGGCCCCGAACCCACACAGTTGATGCACCAACTGTCATCCCTACAGTTCATTGACAGTTCGCCTGCGGCGGACAAACACACAGGCACACGAGCTGATCACCGCACCGGCTGGTGACCAGACCGGCTGGTGCACGGACCAGCCGGCAAACGGACCAACTAGTGATCGGACCGGCCGGTGCACGGACCAGCCGGCAAACGGACCAACTAGTGATCGGACCGGCCGGTGCACGGGCCAGCCGACGCACGGACCGGCTGGCGGGCAGAGCGGCGGGTGTTGGTGGGTGGTGTGGTGTGCGAAAGGCGGGTCGGCGCACCCTTTGGGGGGTGTTCCGGTGTACCGTGCCCGAGTGTTCCTTCGCCAGCTCGAGCCTCGCACCGCGCGAACCACCGCCCAGGTTTTGAACTATGCCCTGTGGCCCTTCGCGATCATGACTGTGATCCATCGGGTGTTCATCGAGGCGATCAACTGGCATGTCACGGATGACTATCGGCCGGTGTACAACGCTTCGCTGGCGTTTTTGAATCATCAGCCGATCTACAATGCCAACTTCGACTCGACGGATCCGCACTATCTGTACATGCCCAGTGGGACGTTGCTGATCGCGCCGCTGGCGATCATCGATCCGGAGAAGTCGCGGTGGTGCTTCATTCTGTTGAATGCCGCGGCCATCATTCTGGCGGGGTATCTGCTGCTGCGGCTGTTCAAGTTCACGTTGAGTTCGGTGGCCGCGCCGGCGTTGCTGCTGGGGATGTTCGCTTCCGAGACGGTCACCAATACGCTGGCGTTCAGCAATATCAACGGTGTGCTGTTCCTGTGCATGGTGGTGTTCTTCCATCTGCTCCTGCAGCGCCGTGACCTATGGGCCGGTGTGGCACTGGGATTGACGCTCGCGGTCAAGGGGCCGCTATTGGCGCCACTACTGCTGATCGCGCTGGTGCGGGGGCAGTGGAAGGTGTTCATCACCGCGCTCGGTGTGCCGGTGGCGCTGAACCTGCTGGCGTGGCCGTTCATCGTGGACTACGCGCAGTTCTGGAAGCACACGCTGCCGTATCTGCTGGAGTCGCGGGACTACTTCAACAGCGCCATTGTCGGCAATGCCGGGTACTACGGGGTCGCGGACTGGCTGACCTGGATCATCCGGATCGCCATGGCCGTCATGGTGCTGGCGACGCTGTGGATCCTGTACCGGTACTACCGCGACGACGAAGTGTTCTTCCTCTGCACCACCTCCGGTGTGCTGATCACGGCGACCATGCTGCTGGGATCGCTGGGGCAGCAGTACTACTCGATGTTCCTGATCCCGATCATCCTGACCGTGGTGCAAAAGAACTCGGTCATGCGGAACTGGCCGGCGTGGCTGGCGGTGTTCGGGTTCATGTCCTACGACAAGTGGCTGTCGGACCGGTGGCAGGACATCGGGCGGACGCTGGAATACCTGCGCGTCACCTTCGGGTGGGGGCTGCTGCTCATCGTCGCGTTCTGTGTACTGGGCGACCGGTACCTGACGGCGAAGCGCGAAGGGCGGCTGGTCGCGGGCAAGTCCCTGGATCCGGCGTGGATGCATCCGGAATGGGCCTCCGGCGCTTCCGCTCGCAACGGTCGCGCCAAGGACACGGTCGCGGAGCCCGTCAGCTGACCAACCCCTCGTCATTCCGGCGCGCTTTTGGCCGGAATCCACCGCAACGCCGGAGATCCCGGCCAAAAGCATGCCGGGATGACGAGTTGGCCTCTGGACGTCGGCTTTCGGCCGCGACGATCACGACGTATTAGCGTGTACGTATGAGTAGCTCCGATGCTGACACTTCGCTACCGGCGCCGCGCCTCCAGCTCACGCCGCAGGAATGGCGAGCCAAGCTGAACCCGGACGAATACCGGGTGCTGCGCGAGGCCGGCACCGAACGCGCCTTCACCGGCGAATACACCGACACCGAGACCGAGGGCGTCTACTCCTGCCGGGCCTGCGACGCCGAATTGTTCCGCAGCGGCGAGAAGTTCCATTCCGGCTGCGGCTGGCCGTCGTTCTTCGATCCGGCGAAATCCGAGGCGGTCATCCTGCGCACGGACGATTCGCTGGGCATGCGCCGCGTGGAAGTGCTGTGCGCCAACTGCCACAGCCATCTGGGGCACGTGTTCGAGGGCGAGGGTTACCCGACGCCCACGGACAAGCGCTACTGCATCAACTCCATCTCGCTGCGACTGCACCCCTCGGACAGCGCATAGAGCAGAGTCGCAAAAACCCTATGAGGCGCATGCGATTCCGCGCATGCCCCGAATTCTGCGGGCACGCCGGCGGTGAAACGCCGACAACCAGCGAAAATCCGGAGCCCGGCCGCGCATCGCGGCCGGGCTCCGGGCTGTCCGGCCGCCTCAGGGCAGCGAGTTGATCAGCTTCTCGACATCCACGCGCGGGCCGGTGAAGAACGGAATCTCCTCGCGCACATGCAACCTCGCCTCGGTGGCGCGCAGATCGCGCATGAGGTCGACGATGCGGTGCAGCTCGGGGGCCTCGAAGGCCAGAATCCACTCGTAGTCGCCCAGCGCGAACGAGGACACGGTGTTGGCGCGCACATCCGGGTAGCCGCGGGCCGCCTTGCCGTGATCGGCGAGCATCTTGCGGCGCTCCTCGTCCGGGAGCAGGTACCACTCGTAGGAGCGCACGAACGGATACACGCAGATGTAGTTGCCCGGCTCCTCACCGGCCAGGAAGGCCGGGATGTGGCTCTTGTTGAACTCGGCCGGGCGGTGCAGCGCGGCATTGCTCCACACCGGGGTGCTGATCTGCCCCAGCTCGGTGACGCGCCGGAAATCGGCGTAGGCGGCCTGCAGATCCTCGATCTTCTCCGCATGCCACCAGATCATGAAATCGGCGTCGGCGCGCATGCCGGCCACATCGTAGATGCCGCGCACGACCACGCCGCGCTCCTCGAGGGACTCGAAGAACTCGCGGGCCTCCTTGATGGCTGCCGTCCGGTTGTCCCCCAGCTCGCCGGGCTCCACCTGGAACACCGAGAACATGAGGTAGCGGATGGTGTCGTTGAGGGCCTTGTAGTCGAGTCGCGCCATGACCCCCATCGTGCCATCGCGCCGAATCCCGGCGGCGGGGGCCCGGGGTGATGGTGAACACGCGCGGTCAGGAGGTGATTGCGGCCCACGAATCGATGAGGCGGCGCAGACCGTCGCGGAAGACGTCGTCGCCGGTCAGGACCGTGGTCATCTCGCCCAGATGCGCTGAGAGCAGCGGATATTCGTCCGGGTCGAGGGCGGCGACGGCGGCGCGGGTGCGCAGCAGCGGGGGTTTCGGATCGCGGTGCTCGATCAGGGCGGCGGCGCCGAGGGTGTAGATGTACATCTCGCGATAGGCGCGCATGGCGTCGACCATCGTCATGCCGAGTGAAAGATTGTCCGCCAGTTGCGGTTCGGTGAGGCGGGACAGCAGGCGCGGGCCGAGCCAGGGGCGGGCGCCGCGCAGCAGGACCAGACCCGGATGGGCGATCAGCAGGGTGTGCCAGGCGACGAAACGATCCTCGGTGAGCCGCGCCCAGGGGCCCGAACCCGGGGCGATCTCGGGCAGATCCTCGGCCAGATGATCGGCGAGCAGATCCAGCAGGCCATTGAAATCCCCGCCGCCGCGCCGCACCACCGTGGTGTGCGAGATCCGCAGATAGTTCGCGATGGCGCGAAAACTCAGTTCCTGCGCACCCCGCGCTTCGATGATCGCCAGGCCCGCCCGCGCGATCGCACGCGGCGTCGCCTCCTCGAGGGATTTCGATGTCCTGGGCATGTCACCAGCGTAAGTTACAGTGTAACCATCCGGTGCACCGACCCGGATATCGCACCTCCCGGAACCGCCGCGACCCGGCACGACCGGCCAGATCCACCACGAACCACGAAGGAATCGCAGTGCATCCCACTTACGCCGACGTGAAGGCAGCCGCCGACCGAATCGCCGGCCACATCCGCCCGGTGGTCCTCGCCCCCGCCGATCCGGACACCATCCCCACCGGCGGCGAACTCTGGCTGGCGCTGGAGCACATGCAGCACACCGGCACCTTCAAGGCCCGCGGCGCCATGAACTTCACCCTCGCCCACCGCGAACGCGGCGACCTCCCCAAGGTCGGCGTCACCATCGCCTCCGGCGGCAATGCCGGCGTCGCCTGCGCCTGGGCCGCCACCAAGGTCGGCTCCGCCGCCACCGTCTTCCTCCCCAGCACCGCGCCCACCGTGAAAGTCGCCCGCCTGCAAGCCCTCGGCGCCCAGGTCATGTCCGGCGGCCCCACCTACGCCGACGCCGCCGCCGACTGCGCCCGCTACGCCGAAACCACGGGGGCGCTGCGCTCCCACGCCTACGACGACCCCTACATCGCCGCCGGGGCGGGGACCCTGCTGGAGGAGATCGTCACCCAACTCCCGAGCCTCGACACCGTCGTCGTCTCGGTCGGAGGCGCCGGGCTCTTCACCGGAATAGCAACGGCCGCAGCCCATCACGGGGTCCGGGTCGTCGCGGTCGAGCCGGAGAACTGCCGAGCGTTCAATGCCGCTCTCGCCGCAGGGCATCCCGTCGACGTAACCCTCGACTCCATCGCCGCCGATGCCCTCGGCGCCACCCGGGTCTCCGAAATGTCCCTCACCGCGGCCGCCGCAGCCGATACCCACTCGATCCTGGTCACCGACGCCCAAATCATCGCCGCCCGCCAGCACCTGTGGGACACCCGCAGACTCGCCGTCGAACACGCCGCCGCCACCGCCCTGGCGGCCTTGACCTCCGGCGCCTACCTCCCCCGGCCCAGCGAGCGCATCGCCGTCATCATCTGCGGCGCCAACACCGACCCCTCCGATCTGGTGCCGAGCCGGTAATCCCCAGCCGCACTGCGCGTTACGCCGTCGCCCATCCGCGGTCGAGTGAGGCGCTCCCGATGCGAGAGCGCCTCACCGGCCTCCGGCCTCGGGGCCGGCTCAGGGAATCGGGCTCATTGCGCGTCGCCGAAAGCCAGCCAGTCGGCATCGATGCTGTACATGATCGTGTCGCCCCAGGTCGCGCAGACGAGTTCGAAGCCCTTGTCGGTAATACTCTGCGCCTCGACCCGCACCCGGGTGTTCTTCGACTCGTCGACGTCGAGCATGGAGAATCCGACCGTCACGCTCGGGGGTGAATTGAAGGGCTTGGCGAAGGTGATCGGCTCACGCCATTCGCGCGCCCCGGTGCCGCTCGTCAGCGTCCAGCCGGACGACACCAGGTATCCGATATAGGACCTGCCCTTCTCGAAGTGATTCGGCGCGGTCTCGGTGGCCGTGATCGTGAAATAGTCGTTCAAATCGACATTCGTCCCGCGCACGGCGGCGACCGAGAAGGTATGCGTTCCGGGCGTGACCGAGACGACGACGGCCACCGGCACCAGCGCTTTGTGCGAGTTCACCTCATTGGTGAACGCCGAGGCCGTCGCGATCACGGCGCCGTCCATCAGCAGGTTGACGCTGATCTTCCCGCCGGTGCTGGACCATGCCGATCCGGCGAACTGCACGAGCATTTTCCCGCCATTGCTGGTCATGGTGGCGGTTACCGGGTACGGCGCATTGTTTGCGACAGAATGGATGTGCATGACAGCTGCTCCAGTGATCCGGGACAGCGCCCTCGCAACATTATTCGGAAAGGGTCGCGCAGAAGTGGAGAAGACCGCGTAACCCGTGAGATGCGGGGCGTGTCGGCGTCCTACAAGAATTTGGTGGTCGGCGACTTCGGCGGCCGGGGATCCCTTTTCTCACGATACATCCAGACATTCTGGCGCACAGTCGAATTCGAGTATCCGGAACAATACGGACCGGCGCTTATCTTTCGAATTCCCGCCGATCTCGGCGGGTTCAACCCAGGTGATCGACAATTCGCCGGGCGGCGGCGGCGCCGGAGGCGGCGCAGGCGGGGACGCCGACGCCGTCCAGGTACGCACCCGCCAGGGCGACGCCCCCGAGATCGGCTGTGGCCGAACGCAGATCGGCGATGCGGGCGGTGTGGCCGGGGGCGTATTGGGGCAGGCCGCCGATCCAGCGCTGGACCAGGGTCCGCACGGGGCGGATGTCCACGCCGGTCACGGCGGTGAGGTCTTCGACCGCCGCGGTGATCAGGTCCGCGTCCGGCCACGACAGGGCGGCATCGTCGCCGAAGCGGCCGAAGGAGGCGCGGACCAGGGCGACGTCACGTTCGGCCAGGTGCGGCCACTTTCGGCTCGACAGGGTGAAGGCCTTGGCGCGCAGGGGTTCACCGGTGGCGACGAGGATGCCGGAGTTGTCGGGCAGGGCGGTGTCGCGGGGCAGGGCGAGGGCGACGACGGCCGAGGAGGACAGGTCGATTCCGGCTGCGAGTTCGGCTGCGGCCGGGGCGATCTCACGCAGGAGAGCGGCGGTCACGGGAGCCGGGGTGGCGAGGATCACGGCGTCGACCGCGCCCACGGGATCGAGCTGCCAGCCGTTGGGGGTGCGAGCGAGCCGGGTTGCGGCGGTGGTGGTTTGGATCTTCACGTCGGCCGCTGCGCGCAAGGCGTCGAGCAGGACGCGGTAGCCGTCGCGGATGCCGCCGAACACCGGGGTTGTCGAGGGCGGGGGGAGGGCGTCGCGTACGGCCCGGGTCAGGCTGGTGGCTCCCGCGTCGAGGGCGACGGCGAGGGTGGGCAGTGCGGCGCGGACGCCGATCGTGTCGGCCAGTCCGGCATAGACTCCGCCCAGCAGCGGGTCGACGCTGCGGCGGACGACCTGGTCGCCGAAGCGGTCCGCTACGAGTGCGCCCACGGCGATATCGCCGCCGCGCTCCCAGTGCAGGGGGCGCTCGGACTCCCCCGCGATGCGCGCGAGGGTCTCCGAATCCACCAGCCCGGCAAGCGCTTCCGGAGCGGCGGGGATACCCATCAGCGTGTTCTCGGGCAGCCGATGTCCGGCTCCCTCCGACCAGATCAGCGGTCGTTTCCCAGCCGGATACACCAGCTGGTCCTCGATCCCCAGCTCCCGCATCAATTCCGGGATCTCGGGGCGGCGGCCGACGAAGGCCTCGGCGCCCAAATCGACCGGCTCGCCGTCCATCTCGGCGGTGTGCAGGATGCCGCCCAGGCGCTCGGCGCGCTCGAGCAGGATCAGCTCGGCTTCGGGCCCCAGCGCCTGGCGCAGCCGATAGGCCGCGACCAGCCCACTGATACCGCCACCGACCACCGCGATCCGCATCGACCACTCCTCAGTCACTCAGCCCCTACCAGCAACCTACTCCCGGCCCGGATGTGACCCAGCGCTCGGCCCGCCGGGCTCAGAGCGGGATGGGGAGGCTGTGGATGAGGGCGACCGTATCGGTGATGACGGTGGGGTCGGTGTTGGGGAGGACGCCGTGGCCGAGGTTGAAGATGTGGCCCTTGGCGCCCAAGGTGATTGCCTCGTCGGCTTCGTGGGCGATGCGGCGGACCTCGGATTCGACCGCCTTGGGGCCCGCGAACAGGACTGCCGGATCGAGGTTGCCCTGCAAGGCTTTTCCGGGGCCGACGCGACGGACGGCATCGTTGAGGGGAATGCGCCAGTCGACGCCCACGACGTCCGCGCCGGCTTCGCCCATGGCGCCGAGGAGTTCGCCGGTGCCCACGCCGAAGTGGATGCGGGGGATGCCGGCCTCGGCCACCTCGGCGAAGACGCGCATGGAGTGCGGGAGGACGTATTCGCGGTACTGGGCGAGGGTCAGGGCGCCGGCCCAGGAGTCGAAGAGCTGGATGGCGTCGACGCCCGCCGCGATCTGGGCCTGCAGGAACTCGATGGTGATGTCGGTGAGGACGCCGAGGAGCTGATGCCAGGTTTCCGGGTCGGCGAGCATCATCGCCTTGGTGCGCTCGTGGTTCTTGCTCGGTCCGCCTTCGACCAGGTAGGAGGCCAGGGTGAAGGGGGCGCCGGCGAAACCGATCAGCGGCGTCCGCCCCAGGGCGTCGAGGAGCAGACCGATGCCGGCGGTGACGGCGCCCACCTCCTCGGCGCGCAGGCGCGGCAGGGCGCGGACGTCGGCGACGGTGCGCACCGGATTCGCGACGACGGGACCGACTCCCGCCACGATGTCCAGGTCGATGCCGGCGGCCTTGAGCGGAACGACGATGTCGGAGAACAGGATTGCGGCATCGACATCGTGGCGGCGGATCGGCTGCATGGTGATCTCGCACACCAATTCCGGATCGAAGCAGGACTCCAGCATGCCGATGCCGGCGCGCAGCTCGCGGTACTCCGGCAGCGAACGCCCAGCTTGGCGCATGAACCACACCGGGCGACGATGCGGCACGCCGCCGTTCGCGGCGACGAGGAACGGGGCATCGGTCAGCTGGCGGCGGGTGTGAGTGCTCATCACGAGTCATCGTAAAGGGGCCCGGCGGCGCGCCTCTCACTACACCGCGCCTCCGAGGTCTAGCGTGGCATTTCGTGACACCGCTCGACTTCCGCGACGGCGCCGCACCGACCCCGGAACCCGAAGAACCCGCCAGGTTCCGCGCCGCGGTCGATGCGATGGGCACCGCAACCGTGCATCCTCGAATCGAGCTCGCACCGATCCGGCCCCCGCAGCGCCTGGCCCCGTACTCCTACGCACTCGGCGCGGAAGTCACCCGACCCGATACCAATGTGGTGCCCGTCGACTCCGACGGCGACGCGTTCGGCCGGCTGATCCTGCTGCACGATCCGAACGGCCAGGAAGCCTGGCACGGGGTGTTCCGGCTGGTGGCCTACATCCAGGCCGACATCGACTCCGCGCTGGCCGCCGATCCGCTGCTGCCGGAGGTGGCGTGGAGCTGGCTGGTGGACGCGCTCGAATCGCGCACCCCGTTCACCGCGCTCGGCGGGACGGTCACCTCCACCAGCTCGGTCCGCTACGGCGATATCGCGGGGCCGCCGCGCGCGCATCAACTCGAGCTGCGGGCGTCGTGGACCGTCGGCGACACCGAGATGCGGCCGCATGTGGAAGCCTTCTGCGAGGTGCTCGCCTATGCGGCCGGACTGCCGCCCGCGGGCGTCACCCGGCTGGACGTCAAGCGCGGCAACGAGGACGAGGACTGATCGCCTCAGCCAACGAGTTCACTCCGTCATTCCGGCGCGCTTGTGGCCGGAATCCACCACGTTCTCGCAGATCCCGGCCACAAGCATGCCGGGATGACGAACGGTCCCCGCCTCCCGACCGTGCGGCGGGCAACCGATTGGCGCAATCGAGAACTTCTGTACCGCAACGAAATCGGCGCGGGCGGATTACGATTCCGAACAGCCTTGCGCCGTGTACCGGAGATGCGCACATTCGTGTTCCCGAGGCGCGCAACGCAAGGTGCCCCCGATGCGCGAACCAAGATCACGGCCTGCCGTTTCACCGGACGTGACGCGGACCGCCCTGCCCCTACCCGTAGAGTTCAAGACCATGTCCGTACCAGAAGAACCCGAAGCCACTGCCGCGGTACCGTTGCTCGCGCCAGTGGAGGGTGTGCCGCCGGTACTGGACACCGCCGCCGAAATCGCCGAGGCCGCGCGCCTGCTCGCCGCCGGGACCGGGCCGCTGGCCGTCGATGCCGAGCGCGCCTCCGGGTTCCGGTACTCCAATCGCGCCTATCTGATCCAGCTGCGGCGCGCGGGCGCGGGGACGTTCCTCATCGACCCGATTCCGGTGGACGGGGATCTCGCGCCGCTGGCGGAGGCCATCAACGATCTGGAATGGGTGCTGCACTCCGCCGATCAGGATCTGCCCGGGCTGGCCGAGCTCGGGCTGTACCCGGCCGCGCTGTTCGATACCGAGCTGGGCGGGCGCCTCGCCGGATATGAGCGGGTCGGCCTCGCCGCCATGGTGGAGAAGCTGCTCGGCCGCGAGCTGCGCAAAGGCCATGGCGCCGCCGACTGGTCGACGCGGCCGCTGCCCGATGAATGGCTCAATTACGCCGCGCTCGACGTGGAGCTACTCCTGGAGTTACGCGACGCCGTCGCCGTGGACCTCGAGCACCAGGGCAAGACGGATTGGGCCGCACAGGAATTCGAGCATGTGCGGACCGCCGAACCGGCCGCGCCCAAGGCCGATCGGTGGCGGCGGACGTCCGGGATTCATACGCTGCGGCGTACTCGGCAACTCGCCATCGTTCGTGAACTGTGGACCACCCGTGATCGGCTGGCACGGCAGCGTGATGTGGCGCCGGCGCGGATCTTGCCCGATTCGGCGATCGTGGCCGCTGCTACCGGGGAGCCCAAATCCATCGCGCAGTTACGGGCTCTGCCGGTGTTCGGGGGGCCTCGGCAGCGGCGCTACTCGCGGGAGTGGCTAGGTGCTGTCGAACGCGCTCGGGGATTGCCTGATAACGAGCTTCCGCCGTTGACGCAGCCGTTCGACGGGCCGCCGCCTGTCAATCGCTGGGAGCGCCGCGATCCGGCTGCCGCCGCTCGGCTGCAGCGCGCTCGGGCGGCGATGACCGAACTCTCCGGCGAGGTGGAGGTGCCGGTCGAGAATCTGCTCACGCCGGATCTGCTGCGTCGCATGTGCTGGGACGGGCTGCCGCGCACCGCGACCAATGGTGATGCATCGGCGATGATCGACGACTTCCTGACCACCGGTGGTGCGCGCGCCTGGCAACGCGACCTCGCGGTTCCGCGCCTGGCCGCGGCGCTGTACCCGGCCCCGGACAAGTCCGGCGACTAGCAGTCCCGTCCTCGTGCCCCGACCGCCGCGCCGGAGCCGCCGTGCAGTGCCCTTCCTGCGCTCGAGCGGCGGTGTCACACCCGCGCGCTACCGTCGGACTCATGTGCCGAAACATCACCGCCCTGCGTGGGCTGGAGCCCGCGGCGACGGCCGAGGAAATTCAGGCGGCCGCCTTGCAGTACGTCCGTAAGGTCGGCGGGCTGTCGAGCATCTCCGACGCCAACCGCGCCATTGTGGACGCCGCGGTCGCCGATATCGCCGCTGTGACCACACGCCTGCTGGCCGAACTACCCGAGCGCAAGGTGCCGCCGAAGACCGTGCCGCCGCTGCGGCGGCCCGAGGTCCGGGCACGGATGCTCGCGACGGCTAGGGCGCGAGCGATCCAGCCATAACCGCGGCCACGGTTCGGCCGACCGCCTCGATGGTCGGCGGTTCGCCCGTACGGTCGGCGAACAGCAGGTGCGCGGAGCCGATCAAGGTGGGGGCGAGGGTGTCGATGTCCGCATCGGGGGTGAGGCGGCCCAGATCGCGCTCGGCGGCGAGGTAGTCGTTGATCATGGCGGTGGCCTCGGAGACGAGGGGGATGCCCGGGGTCGATCGCGTGGCGCGCAGGCGGGTGCGCAGGTCGTCGCGGAAGGTGATCAAGGCGATGATCGCCACGGCGACCGAGTGGAAGACATCGGTGAGGGCGGCGGTCAGGTTGTTCGTGACGGTGCCGGTTCCGGCGGAATCACGCAGGGCGGCAGCTCGATCGGTGAGGCGGTCGATGCGGTCGAGGACGAGTTCGGCCAGGAAGGCGTCGAAATCGGCGAAGTGGCGGTGCAGAACGCCCTTGGCGCAACCGGCTTCGGTGGTGACGGCGCGACTGGTCAAGGCGTGCGGGCCTTCCCGGAGCAGCAGGCGTTCGGCGGCGTCGAACAGCTGTGTGCGGGGATCGCGGATGGCTACGCCGGTTGGCACTGATGAGCTCCTCGGGATGCATTCGTTGACGAGTGGGCGCACGCCCACTTAAGGTGGGCGCATGCCCACTATATCGTCGCAAGACCCGGATCCCGCAGCGCCCGAACCGCATCGGCAGCGGCAGGTGGCGGAATCGTTCGGCGTGGATGTCGAACGCTACGACCGGACTCGGCCGCACTATCCCGAGGAGTTGATTCGCCGCATCGCCGCCGATGCGCACGAGGTGCTCGACGTCGGCTGCGGGACCGGGATCGCCGCGCGGCAGCTACAGGCGGCGGGTTGCACGGTGCTCGGTGTCGAACCCGATTCGCGGATGGCCGATTTCGCACGCGGGCGGGGTGTGGATACCGAGGTGGCGACGTTCGAAGACTGGGATCGCGACGGGCGGGAGTTCGACGCGGTCACGGCGGGACAGGCTTGGCATTGGGTGGATCCCGTTGCGGGAGCGCGCAAAGCGGCCGAGGCCCTGCGCGCCGGCGGGCGGTTCACCGCCTTCTGGTACGTGCTCACGACGCCGCCCGCGGTCACCGAGGCTTTCGCGGACGCCTATCGCCGGGTCGGGCCCGACTCCTCGTTCCGGTTTCCGGCGACGGCCGAGCAGGCACTCGCGGGTTATCAGGCCATGTCCGCCAAAGCCGCCGAGGGGATTCGAGAGGCCGGCGGGTTCGCCGAGCCCGAGCAGTGGCGATTCGACGCGGAGCGGACCTTCACCCGCGCCGAGTGGCTGGATCAACTACCGACCCTCGGGTCGATGACCCAGCTCTCGCCGGATGCGCTGACCGAGCTACTGAACGCGGTGGGAACCGCCATCGATGCGATAGGAGGCCGGTTCACCGTGCCGTTCACGACGGTCGCGGTCAGCGCCGAGCGGATCGATCCCGCCGCGCGGCGGTCCTGACCGATTCCCGCCGCGCGTCAGTCCTCGAAGTTGGGTGGGCGACGGTCGCGGCGGGCGCGGATGGCCTCGTCGAAGTTGTCGGTGGTGAGGCGGACGTAGAGCTGGGACATGCCCTCGTGCTGCATGTGGGATTCGAAGCTGCCGGCTTCCAGGCCGCTCCACAGCATGCGTTTGGTGAGCTCGGTGCCCACGCGGCTCCAGCGGATGATCTGTTCGGCGGTGTCGTAACAGGTTTCGAGGAGTTTGTCGGCGGGGACCACGCGCGAGACGATGCCGATGCGTTCGGCTTCGGCAGCGTCGACATCGCGGCCGGTGAGCATGATCTCGTAGGCGCGGGTGGTGCCGACGACGCGGGGCAGCAGGTAGCTGATGCCCAGTTCGGCCGAGGTGAGGCCATTGTTGATGCCCGCGGCGCGGAAGTAGGCGTCCTCGGCGGCGATCCGGATATCGGTGCCGACGGCCAGGCAGAAGCCGCCGCCGATGGCCGCGCCGTTGATGGCGCTGATCACCGGCTGATGCATGCGGCGGATGGTCAGCATGACGTTGTTGAGCAGGTCCATGGAACGCCGCGCCACGCTGGTCCTGGTCAGGCCCGCGACGCCGGGGACCTTGCCCGCGTGCTGCAGATCCGCGCCGGAGCAGAAGCCGTGCCCGGCGCCGGTGAGGACCACGACGCGCACCTCGTTGTCGGCGGCCACCGCTTCGAGGGTTTCCCGCAGCGGCACCATCACGTCGAAGGCCATGGCGTTCATGCGCTCGGGGCGGTTGAGGGTGACCAGCGCGATCTGCGGACGCGGCTTCTCGACGAGCACGAAGGACATGCGGACTCCTGACCAGAAAACTGTAACCGGTTACAGAATCTACGCGAGAAGCGTGCCGCCGTATACGAAAAGCCGCGGCCCACAGCAGGGACCGCTGTGGGCCGCGGCCGATTCGAACCTATTCCGCGAGCGCCTTCTCGGCGACCGGCGGCACCAGGGCCTGCTCGGTCAGCAGCGGCTCGCCCGGCTTCGCGCCATTGGACTCCGCACGACCGTTCCCGGACACGGCGGCGCCGACCGCCGGATGCGCACTGTCGCCGAGCCATCCGGCGATACGCTGCGCGACATCGGACGGGGTGAGACCCAACTCCTGATGCACCTGGGCGCGCGAGGCGTGATCCAGGAACTGTTGCGGCACACCGAGATCGCGCGTAGGCACGTCCACGCCCGCGGCGCGCAGGCGGGCCGAGACCGTACAGCCGATGCCGCCGTGCAGGCCGCTGTCCTCCACAGTGACCACGAGCCGGTAGTTCTCGGCCAGCTTGACCACCGTGTCCGACACCGGCAGCACCCAGCGCGGGTCGATGACGGTGACCGAAACCCCTTCGGACTCCAGCAGTTCCGCCGTCTTCAACGCGAGATCGGCGAAGGCGCCGACGGCCACCAGCAGCACGTCGCCGTGTACCGAACGCGCGGCGGCGTCCTCGACATCGGGCAGGCGCAGCACATCCACTCCGTCGAGGCGTTCGACCGCGGAAATGTCCTCGGTGACAGTGCCTTTCGGGAAGCGGATGGCGGTCGGGCCGTCGCTGATGTGCACGGCCTCGCCCAATTCCTCACGCAGCGTGGCCGCGTCGCGCGGGGCCGCCACCCGGATACCGGGCACGATGCCCAGCACCGACAGATCCCACATGCCATTGTGGCTGGCGCCGTCGTCACCGGTGATGCCGGCGCGGTCGAGCACCAGGGTCACCGGCAGCTTCAGCAGCGACACATCCATGAGCAGCTGATCGAAGGCGCGGTTGAGGAAGGTGGAGTAGATGGCCACCACCGGATGCAGCCCGCCCAGCGCCATACCGGCCGCGGAGGTCACCGCGTGCTGTTCGGCGATGCCGACATCGAACATGCGCTCCGGGAAGCGCTTTCCGAAGGCCGTCAAACCGGTCGGGCCCGGCATGGCGGCGGTGATGCCGACAATGTCGTCGCGCTGCTCGGCCTGCTCGATGAGCGCATCGGAGAAGACCTTGGTCCAGGTCAGCCCGGAACCGCCCACGGGTTCGCCGGTGAGCGGATCGATGCGGCCCACGGCGTGCATCTGATCGGCCTCGTGATCCTCGGCCGGCTTGTAGCCGCGGCCCTTCTGGGTGACCACGTGCACGATGACCGGGCCGCCGAAATCCTTGGCGCGGCGCAGCGCGGCCTCCAGCGCGACCGTGTCGTGCCCGTCGACCGGGCCCACGTACTTCAGGCCGATATCGCTGAACAGCTCCTGCGGCGCGACGGCGTCCTTGATCCCGGTCTTGATGGCGTGCAGCATCGAGTACGCGGAATCCCCCACCCGCGGAATGCTCTGCACAATCCGCTTGGTGGCGTCCAGCGCATGCTCGTACGCGGGTTGCATGCGCAGCCCGGCCAGCCGTTCGGCCAGCCCGCCGATGGTCGGCGCATACGAACGGCCGTTGTCATTGACCACCATGACCACCGAGCGGTCCGGTCCGGCGGCGATATTGTTCAGCGCCTCCCAGCACATGCCGCCGGTGAGCGCGCCGTCGCCGACGACCGCGACCACGTGCCGCTTCTGCCGGGTCAGCGCGAACGCCTTGGCCAGCCCGTCGGCGTAGGACAGGGCGGCCGAGGCGTGCGAGGACTCCACCCAGTCGTGGGCGCTCTCGTCGCGGCACGGATAGCCGGACAGCCCGCCCTGTTTGCGTAGCGTGTCGAACCCGTCCTTGCGGCCGGTGAGGATCTTGTGCACGTACGCCTGGTGGCCCGTATCGAAGATGATCGGGTCGGCGGGCGAGTCGAAGATCCGGTGCAGCGCGATGGTGAGCTCCACCACGCCGAGATTCGGTCCCAGATGTCCACCGGTGACGGCGACCTTGCGCACGAGGAATTCGCGGATCTCCTCGGCCAGCTCATTCAATTCCGGTACCGACAGCCGGCGCAGGTCCTCGGGCGTGTCGACCCGGGAAAGCACTCCCACGGCTATTGCTCCCTCCGGCATGTCTCCTGATTGTTTGCAACAGTCTACGGAGCCCCAACCGGCCCCCGATGCCGGGAACGAAGCGCCACCTGCGACATCCGCTTCGAATGTGAGGCTCCACACACACTACCCGGATACAGTGGGCCGCGTGGGCTCCTCCGTTGCGGAAACCCGTGGGACGGCTGCGACCGCCAATGGCGTTGTGGCCCGCATCATCGACGAGACCTACCGGCGCTTCCGCTCCGACACCTCGGGGGAATTGGCCGACTACATTCCGGAATTGGCTGCGGTGCAACCGGATTCGTTCGGCGTCTGCCTGGCGACGGCGGACGGGCGGATATACGGGAGCGGGGATCTGGAGACCGCCTTCACGATTCAGTCCATCTCCAAACCGTTCACCTACGCACTGGCGCTGGCCGATCGCGGGACCGCGGAAGTGGCCCGGCGCATCGATGTGGAGCCGACCGGCGAACCGTTCTATGAGATCAGTCTCGATTCGCGCACGCAGCGGCCGCGCAACCCGATGATCAATGCCGGTGCGATAGCCGCGGCGTCGCTGATCGAGGGGCGGGACGCGGCCGACCGGTTCGCCCGGATCCGGCGTAGCTACAGCCGATTCGCGGGGCGCGAGCTGAGCATGAACGAGGCCGTGTACGCCTCCGAGGCACGCACCGGCTACCGCAATCGGGCCATCGGGTACCTGCTGCGCGGGGCGGGGATTATCGATATCGACCCGGACGAAGCGGTCGATCGGTACTTCCGGCAGTGCTCGATCGATGTCACCTGCCGCGATCTCGCCCTCATGGCCGCGACCCTGGCCAACAATGGCGTCAACCCGCTCACCCACGAGCGCGCCCTGTCCGGGCCGCTGGTCGAGCAGGTGCTCAGCGTCATGACCACCTGCGGCATGTACGACGCCGCCGGCGACTGGGTGACCACCGTCGGGCTGCCCGCGAAAAGCGGTGTGGGCGGCGGGATTCTGGCGGTGCTGCCCGGGCAGATCGGCATCGCCGTCTACTCGCCGCGCCTGGACGCGCACGGCAGCAGCGTGCGCGGGGTGCAGGTCTGCCGCGATCTCTCGAACCGGCTGGGACTGCACTTCCTGCACGTGACCCGCGCCGCGCACACCGCCATCCGCACCGCGTACTCGGTGACCGAGGCGCCCTCCCGGCTGCGCCGCGATCCGGACGACTTGGCGGTGCTGCGCCGCTACGGCGACCACGCCCGCATCTTCGAACTGCACGGCGACCTGCTGTTCGCCGGAGCCGAATCCACGGTGCGCGCCGTCGAGGAGACTCCCGGCGAACTGGACGCGCTCGTGCTGGACCTGCGCGAGGTGGGCGATGTCAGCGCCGTCGCCGTCCGCATGCTCGACGATCTGCAAGCCGAACTCGCCGCCACCGGATGCCGCGTCGCCCTGGTCGACCCCGAAGCCAAACTCGGCCACTTCTCCTCCAGCCTCGACCCGGCCGATCCGCGCGGCCGCGTCTTCGCCGACCGCGACAGCGCCACCGAATGGTGCGAACAACTCGTCCTGGACAAACACCGCCCGCCCGGCGAACTCCCCCACGCCGCCCTCACCGTCGATCAACATCCCGCCCTGATCGACCTCGGCGAACACGAACGAGCCCGCCTCGCAAAAGAATTCGAGATCCGCACGGTGGCCCGCGGCGAACTCATCATCGCCCGCGACACCCCCCGCGCGGGCCTGTTCCTCATCCTCGACGGCCGCGTCCGCATCACTTTCGAGGACCGCACCGGCCACCGCCACCGCCTCGTCTCCCTGGCCTCCGGCATGTCCTTCGGCGAAATCCCCATGCTCGCCGGCGTCCGCTTCAGCAATGACATCCACGCCGAAACCACCGTCCGCCTCGCCGTCCTGCCACCCGAGAAATTCGACCTGCTCACCAGTGAGGCTCCCGAGATCAAACTCGCCCTCCTGGAACGCCTGGCAGCCGCCGCCTACGCCCAATCCGACGCCGCCATCCGCGCCCTCGCCGCCCACGGCAATACCTGACCGTCCGGGAGCGCACGCCGTGGAGCGAATGGCAGGGCGCACGACGCGAAACGGACTGGCGGAGCGGACGACGCGAAGCGAAAGGGCGGAGCGCACGGCGCGAAGCGGGTGGCCGGAGCGCACGGCTCGGCGCGGGCGGGGCGGAGCGCACCGCGCGAAACGGGCGGAGCGCACGGCGCGGAGCGGGTGGGCGGGGCGGGCGGCGTCGGTAGGATCGGGCGGGGCGGGGCCGGACGAGGAGGATGGCGTGACCAGCAGTGAGAGTGCGCTCGGCAGCATTACGACCTTCGGTTCCGGGAGGGCGAGCGCCACACCGGACATCATGCGGGTGACCATCTCCATCGAGACACGGGCCGAGTCGGTGGCGCCCGCCTACGCCGCCGCCGGGCAGCGCACCGATGCGGTGGTCAAGGTGCTGCGCGCGGATGGTGTACAGCCACGCGACATCTCGACCAGCGGGCTGTCGGTGCGCACCGAAACCGTATGGACCGACGGCAATCGCGAGCAGCTCGTCGGCTACGTGGCGAGCACCTCACTCACGGTGACCCTGCGCGATATCGGAAAAGCCTCCGCCGACGGCGGTCCGGCGCAGATCATCGCGCACGCGGTCGACGCGGGCGGCGACGACGTCCGCCTCGGCGGCCTGACCCTCACCGTCTCCGATGAAGAGAGCCTCCTCACCCGCGCCCGCGACGCGGCCTGGGACCACGCCCTCGCCAAGGCCGAGCAATACGCCGCCCGCGCGCGACGCGCCCTCGGCCCGGTGCTGGAGATCACCGAAAACACCTCCGGCCCTTCGGTACCCATGCCCCGCATGAAGCTCGCCGCCGAAAGCGCGTACGCGGGCGCCTCCCCGATCCCGGTCGAACTCGGCGAAAGCGAACTGTCCGCCACCGTCCGCGTCACCTGGCAACTCACCTGACCGCGCCGAGCTGACGCGCGCGCGTCACCTGGCCCGCGAGCGCCGGTCATCCCGGCGTGCGTCCCACTACTGGTCATCCCGGCGTGCGTCCCACTACTGGTCATCCCGGCGTGCGTCCAACTACTGGTCATCCCGGCGTGCTTTTGGCCGGGATCGCCCACGGTGTGGTGGATTCCGGCCAAGGACGCGCCGGAATGACGAGGCGGACCGCCGGAATGATGAGTGGACTTCGGCCGAGCGCACCGCCGAGTGCGCCTTCAGAGGTCGATATGCTCGAGCAGGGTGGTCGCGCGGGCGGCCGTCAGTTGGATGCGGAAACGGGCGGCGTCGGTGCGGGTTCTGTGCGGGTGCGGGTTGTCGGAGGTGAGGACGCGGAGGTCGCGGAGGAGGCGGGTGCCTTCGCGCACGGTGAGGCGGCCGGTGTCGACCAGGTGGCGGACATTCTTTGTGCTGTCGAGGTTTTGGGTGCCGGCGGCGTAGGCGGTGAGGTGTTCGAGGGCGGTGCGGAGGTTTTCCTCGCAGGCGGTGTAGTCGCGGGCGGCGTAGCGGGCGATGGCCTGTTGCAGGTGGTCGAGAGGTGTTTGCTGGCCGCGTAATTCGAGTTCGGTTTCGATGAGAGCGATCTGCTCGGCCAACGGGAGGGGCAGGCGGTTGGTGGGGCGCAGGCGGCAGCGGCCGGTGGCGTCGGGGCCGTCGCCGACACGTTCGATGCGCAGTTGGTAGCCGTCGGCCAGGAGCGCGCTGCGCAGGTCGGGGAGCCAGGACGGGAGTTGTTTGCGCTCCACGGATTCGCCGCGCAGGAATTTCTCGACCGTCACCTCGACCAGGTTCAGCAGGGCCCGATCAGCGTCAGCATTGCCGCCCAGCGCCGCCATCCGGGCGCCGTACACCGGTGTGACCAGCCGTCCCCAATAGCTTTCGGCATTCACCCACAGCTCGACCTGATACTCCGGGCGCTTGAGATCCACACTCAGCAGCAGCCCTTCGAGGGAGTGAAACCTGGCCTGATCGCCGTAGATCAATTCGGCCACCGACACCAGCGTCGGATCGGACAGCGTAGTCATGAGCAACATCTTGACGGATGCCCAACTTCACCGCCGCGCAGCCCGTGCTCAGTGGGAAAGCCCGAGATCAGCGCTCCGGCAATGGAATGCACCCTGCATGCATGTGCGCGTGCATGCACTTGGCGCGAAGCTGCCGCGACCGGGCTCAGCGCTCCAGCACGGCGATGCATTCCACGTGATGCGTTGCCGGGAAAGCATCGAAGACTCGCAGCCCAACCGGTCGATAGCCCGCGCTTCGATAGAGACCCACATCCCGCGCGAAAGCGGCCGGGTCACAACCGATATGAACGGTCCGCCGCGGCCCCCGCTCTGCCAGCGCGTTGATCACATCCTTCCCCGCACCGGCCCGCGGCGGATCCAGCACCACCACATCCGGTGCGGTGGACGGCTGTTCGACAATCCACCGCTCCACCCGCTCGGCCCGCAACTCCACCGCCCCCAGATCTCGCAGCGCCGCTTGCCCTTCGCTCACAGCGGTCCGAGAAAACTCCACGCCGTGCACCGCCCCGCCTGCCCCGACCCGCTCCGCCAGCCGCGCCGCGAAAACACCGACCCCGCAGTAGAGATCCCACGCCAGCGCCCCCGCCGTGGCATCCGCCCATTCCCCCACGACATCCGAATAACACTGCGCCGCACCGAAATGCGGCTGCCAGAACCCGGTGGCCGACAACTCCCACCGCCGCCCCGAAACATACTGAACAGCCCGCCCGCTCCCCTCGACCACCCGCTCGTCCCGCACACTGTGCGCCGCCGCCCGCCGAGCGGCCGTACTCCGCCGATCCCCACCCCCGCGCCGATCCCGCCGCCGGTCACCACCCCGCGCGCCCCGATCCTCTTCCGGCGGAGCCAGTTCGACGATATGCCGCACCCCATCCCCATCCACGGCCACCACGAGATCCGCCCCCGGCGTCCACTCCCGCTCCGCGATCCCCGCCATGGCCCCCGCCATCGGCTGCGGACACCGCAGATCCGCGATCACCTCCGTCCCCCGATACTTGTGCACCCCGGCCCGCCCCTGCGCATCGACCACCAGCCGCACCCGCGACCGCCACCCGCCCGAATGCGCCAGCGGCTCAATATCGCCCATGCCCCCCGCGATCTCACCGATGCCACGCACAGCGAAGCCGACTCCCCGCGCGACGCCACCCACGCCCAACCCGGCCCGACGCGGGCCCGGCCCGCTACCGGGCGCTCCCGGCACCCGATCGGATCCGGTACCCGCCCGGCCGGACTCACGCATCGGCGCGGCACCGTAACTGGCGAGCGCAGGAATCTCCTCGACCACGAACTCGGGCTCCCAGTCCGCCAACCGACGCAACTGCTCGCCCACCACCGCAGCCTTCAACGCCCGCTGCGCTTCGGGTGTGGCGAAGGAGAAGTCGCAGCATCCAGCCCCGCCGGGTCCCGACACCGGACAGGTCGCCGGCACCCGATCAGCAGACGCCTCGAGAATCTCCACCGCATCAGCGCGGCAGAACGACCCGCCCCGATCCTCGGTGACCACCGCCCGCACCAACTCCCCGGGCAGCCCGTGCCGTACGAACAGCACTCGCCCTTCGTGCCGCGCCACGCAGAACCCACCGTGCCCGGGCGGTCCGAGCCGAACGTCGACAGTCGTTCCGCGCCAATTCTCCCCAGAGCTCACGCGTCGTCTCCGAAGCCGCGGCGGACGGAGCCGGGGGCGTTGACGGTGCGGAGTTGGGCGGCTTTGGCGGAGGAGGTGAGCTGCCAGGGGACGCTGGTGACCATAACGCCGGGTTCGAAGAGGAGGCGGCCCTTGAGGCGGAGGGCGGACTGGTTGTGCAGGAGTTGTTCCCACCAGTGGCCGACGACGTATTCGGGGATGAAGACGGTGACCACGTCGCGGGGGGCGTCCTTGCGGAGGCGTTTGACGTAGTCGATGACGGGTTTGGTGATTTCGCGGTAGGGGGATTCGATCACCTTGAGGGGCACCGCGATATCGCTGATCTCCCATTCGCGGACCAGGGCGCGGGTGTCGGGCTCGTCCACGTTCACCGTGATGGCCTCGAGGGTGTCGGGGCGGGTGGCGCGGGCGTAGGCGAGGGCGCGCTTGGTCGGCAGGTGCAGCTTGGACACCAGCACGATGGAGTGGGTGCGGCTGGGCAGGACGCCGTCCCATTCGAATTCGTCGAGTTCGTGGGCCACCGTGTCGTAGTGGCGGCGAATCATTTTCATGAGCCCGAAGATCGCGGCCATGGTGACGATGGCGATCCACGCGCCGGCCAGGAACTTGGTGACGAGCACGATGACCAGCACGGTGGCGGTCATGGTGAGGCCGATGGCATTGATCACCCGGGAGCGCTTCATGCGCGCCCGCTGCGCCGGATCGGTCTCGGTGCGCAGCAGTCGCGTCCAGTGCCGCAGCATGCCGGTCTGGCTCAGCACGAAGGACACGAACACGCCGACGATGTAGAGCTGGATGAGCTTGGTCACCTCGGCCCCGAACATGACCACGAATGCGATGGCGGCCCCGGCCAGGAAGAGAATGCCATTGCTGAACGCCAGCCGGTCGCCGCGAGTGTGCAACTGGCGCGGCAGGAATCGATCCTGCGCCAGGATCGAGCCCAGCACCGGGAAGCCGTTGAAGGCCGTGTTGGCGGCGAGCACCAGGATCAGCGCCGTGACGATGGTGATGAAGAAGAACCCGAACGGGAAGCCGCTGAACACCGCGTCCGCCAGCTGCGCCACGAGCGTCTTCTGCTCGTATCCCGCGGGCGCGCCGATCAAATCGGCGGTGTTGTGCGCGTAGACGATGCCGACTTCCTGCGCGAGGATGATCATGCCGATGAACATGGTGATGGCGATGCAGCCCAGCAGCAGCAACGTGGTCGCCGCATTCCGCGATTTGGGCTTGCGGAAGGCCGGCACGCCATTGCTGATGGCCTCCACGCCCGTCAGCGCCGCACAGCCGGAGGAGAATGCGCGAGCGATGAGGAACACCAGCGCGATGCCGAACAGATGCTCTTCCTCGGCCTTCAGTTCGAACCCGTAGGACTCGGCGTGCACCTGCTCACCGAGCAGCCCGATCCGGGTGAACCCCCACACCAGCATGACGAACATGCCGATCATGAACGCGTAGACCGGAATCGCGAAGGCCGTGCCCGATTCCCGGACGCCGCGCAGGTTCATGGCCGTGAGCAGCACGATGGCCACCACCGCGAACAACACCTTGTGCGTGGCCACGAACGGAATCGCCGACCCGATGTTCGACGCCGCCGAGGAGATCGACACCGCCACGGTGAGCACGTAGTCCACCAGCAGCGCGCTGCCCACCGTGAGCCCCGCGGTGGGCCCGAGGTTCTTGGTCGCCACCTCGTAGTCGCCGCCGCCGGACGGGTAGGCGTGCACGTTCTGCCGATAGCTGGCCACCACGACCGCCATCACCAGCGCCACCGCCACACCGATCCACGGCGCGTACACATAGGCCGACAGCCCGGCCACCGACAGCACCAGGAAGATTTCCTCCGGCGCGTACGCCACCGACGACAGCGCGTCGGACGCGAACACGGGGAGCGCGATCCGTTTGGGGAGCAGCGTGTGCCCCAGCGAATCGCTACGGAAGGGGCGGCCCACCAGCATTCGTTTGGCAGCCGTCGTCAACTTCGACACTTTAGGCAGCATAAGGGAGCCCGGGACCACTCGCGTCCACGGCGCGGCGCGCGCCCGGTGACGTCGTACCGTGGGACATGAGCAGTGTGACTTTTGCCCCTTCCGGTTTGAGTCAGGACCGGAGGGGGAAAGTGCCTCGGGAAAAACTCGAACGGTACGGTTGCTGCCCGGACAAGCAACCAGACCGCACATACGGTTTTCGGGAATGGGGTTCGCACGGTGTACGTAGTGATCATGGGGTGTGGACGAGTGGGATCCTCACTCGCGCGCGCCCTGGTCCGCATCGGCCACGAGGTCGCGGTGATCGATCAGAACTCCAGCGCCTTCCTGCGCCTGGGCCGTGATTTCCCGGGCCTGTGCGTCACCGGCGTCGGCTTCGACCGGGATGTGCTGACCCGCGCCGGAATCGAGAAGGCCGGCGCGTTCGCTGCGGTCTCCTCCGGCGACAACTCCAACATCATCTCCGCCCGCGTGGCCCGCGAGACCTTCGGCGTGGAGCGCGTGGTGGCCCGCATCTACGACGCCAAGCGCGCCGCGGTCTACGAGCGCCTGGGCATTCCGACCATCGCCACCGTGCCGTGGACCACCGACCGGTTCCTGCGCACCCTGGTCTCGGATCAGTCCACCACCACCTGGCGCGACCCCACCGGCACCGTCGCGGTCACCGAACTCGTGCTGAACGAGGAGTGGTACGGGCGCACGGTGAAGTCCCTGGAGGGCGCCATCGGCGCGCGCGTGGCCTTCCTCATCCGCTTCGGGCAGGGCGTGCTGCCCAATGGCAAGACCATGCTGCAGGCCGATGACGTCGTCTACATCGCCGCCACCTCCGGCACGGTCGGCGAGGCCGTCGCCCTGGCCGGCAATCCCCCCGCGAGCGAGGACTGATCATGAAGGTAGCCATTGCGGGCGCCGGCGCCGTCGGCCGATCCATCGCCCAGGAACTGCTGCGCGGCGGTCATGCGGTCATGCTGCTGGAACGACGACTCGATCACATCGATCCGGCCAGCGCGCCCACCGCGGTGTGGACCCATGCCGACGCCTGCGAGCTGGAGACGCTCGAAGAGGCGGGCCTGGAAACCTATGACGTGGTCATCGCCGCCACCGGCGACGACAAGGTGAATCTGGTGTTCAGCCTGCTCGCCAAGACCGAGTTCGGGGTCGGGCGCGTGGTGGCGCGGGTGAACGATCCGCGCAACGAGTGGCTGTTCGACACCTCGTGGGGCGTCGATGTCGCCGTGTCGACACCGCGACTGCTGGCCTCGCTGGTCGAGGAGGCGGTGTCGGTGGGCGATCTGGTGCGGCTCCTGACCCTGCGCCAGGGTCAGGCCAATCTGGTCGAGATCACCCTGCCGACCGATACGCCGTTGGCGGGCAAGGCCGTCGGCAAGCTGAAGCTGCCGCGCGACGCCGCCCTGGTGACCATCCTGCGCGGCGGCCGCGTCATCGTGCCGCAGGCCGACGATCCCCTCGAAGGCGAGGACGAGCTGCTGTTCGTGGCCTCCGTGGAAGCCGAGGACGATCTGCGGAAGGCCCTCGGCGTCAACGGTTTCGGTAGTACGGTCGGCGCGGGCGCCTGAAACGCGGCGCCTGCGGCCCGCATTACGAAGCGGCCCGCAGTTCGGCGCGCAGCTTGTTCAGTGCCCGATGCTGCATGACCCGGACCACGCCCGGGCTGGTGCCGATGGCCTCGGCGGTCTGCGCCGCCGTCCACCCCAGCACGATGCGCATGACCAGCACCTCGCGGTGGGTCGGCGCCAGCACCTTCATGAGTTCCCGCGTGGCACGGCGGGTTTCGGACGCCAGCGCCCGCTCCTCCGGCCCGGCCTCGGTCTCCGGGGTGTCCGGGAACTCCGCCACCGGATAGGCCGGGTGCAGCTGCGCCCGGCGGAACGCGTCGGCGACCTTGTTGGCCGAGATGCCGTACACGAACGCCAGGAACGACTTGCCCTGATCCCGGTAGCGCGGGATGGCCTGCACGGTGGCCAGGCAGATCTCCTGTGCCACATCGTCGGCCGTCACGTGCAGATGCGCCGAGCCGCCCATGCGCGCCGCGCAGTAGCGGCGCACCAGCGGGTAGACGATCTTGAGGATCTCCGACACCGCCTCCCGGTCGCCACCCGCGGCCGGGCCGATCAGCTTGTCCAATTCCGCGGCCGCGCGCCGGGATTCCGACGTCGCCGCGCTGTTCTTGTTTCCCCGCCCCGCCTGGTGCCGGCGTGCGGCCGCACTCTGCGTCGTCGCACCGCGCCCCACGCCACGGTCCTGCGACTCCGCCACTGCCTTGCCGTCGGTAACCAACTCCCCGATCCTTTCGCCGTTTCGTCTCATGACGATCGTGCTTTGATCGAGGCCCCCGAAATAGACACCCCAGGGGTGGGTATGCCACCCCCTCTTCACCCCTGATGCCCCCGAAGGTGTTGCGCGGTCGCAGTTTAACGCGATAAAGCGCCGATGACGGTCAGTTCGCGGCGGATTCGGCGGACCTGGACGCGGGCAAATGGCCCGCTCGGCGCACCGCCCACACCGTCACCACCAGCGCCACCGCCGTGAGCGGCCAGCCCATGCCGATGCGGGCCGCGGCCAGCCAGCCGGTGCTGTCGGCGTCGTAGAGGTGGTTCTGCACCAGATACCGGGCGGCGAACACCACCGCCCACACCGCGGTCGCCAGATCGTAGAGCCGCACCGCGCGGCGGTCGGAGCGCCAGTCGTGGCCGTGCCCGTTGAGCACGCCCCAGATGACGCCCGCGAGGGGCCAGCGAACCAGCAGCGACACCAGGAACACGCCCGCGTACACGAGACTGGCGTAGATGCCGAACAGGAAGAAACCCTTGGCCTCGCCCATACGGTAGGCGATGAACGCGCACACGCCGACGCCCAGGAAACCGGAAATGGCCGGCTGCACCGGACCCTTGCGGATGATGCGCCACACCAGAATCGCCGTAGCAACCCCCAGGGCGGCCCAGATGGCCGTGGTGAGCCCGCGCCAGGTATTGACCGGCACGAAGACCAGTACGGGCAGTGAGGAGTAGATCAGGCCGCTGAAACCGCCGAGCTGTTCGAGCAGGGTCTGCTCGGCCGCCTCCTCGCGGGCCTCCTCGATCTCCTCGGCGAGCAGTTCGCGTTCGGCCTCGGCCAGCTCGGACTCCAGGAGCGCGGAGCCTTCCAGCTCGGCGGGGCTGTCGGGGGGCTCGTCTTTCGCAAGGCGGCCGGTGCGGCCCTCGTCATTGCTGCTGGCGGGTATCGGCATAGGTGTCAGGAGCTCTCGCGGAGTTCGTAGTAGGGGTTGAAGATGACCTTGCCGCCGGCGCGTTCGCCGATGCGGCCGCGGACCAGGATACGGCGTCCCGGTTCGATTCCGGGGATGCGGCGGCGGCCGATCCAGACCAGCGACACGCTGTCGGTGCCGTCGAAGAATTCGGCTTGGATCTCCGCGCCCGCCGACTTGGGGCAGGCCTCGACACTCCGTAGCCGGCCGAGCATGGTGACTTCCTCACCGCGCCGGCATTGTGATGCGTGACAGGCGCCCGACGCTTCCGACGTCTCGGCCAGCTCCTCCGCATCCAGACGATCCAGGTCCTCGGTCAATCGGCGGCTCAGCCGCCGGAAATAGCCCGAGGGTGTGTCCTTCCCACCCGTGGATGGCATCTCGCACGCTCTCCCATAGAGCAGACGGCGTGGGTCTCACGTCGTTGTTCCTTCCACACGCCTGGGTGGGTTCGTCACCCGAAGGAGGCTGTGGCCGTACACCGCCACTGTAGAGGGGTCGGCCCGCACCCGCCATCCGCGCCCGTCGCAGTACGCTCGGCCGGTGCCCGATCTACCACTTCCGGCGGCCGGCCGCGCGCGTCCGCGAATTGCCGTCGCCTTGCCCGGGACCGGCTCCGATGCCCATTTCGCCGCGCGTGCGTTCGGACCGGCCTGCGCCGCAATGGAAATCACATTTCTGCCGGTGGATCCGGACCCGCGGCGGGTCATCGGCAGCTATCGCGACGCCCTGGATCGGGCCGCGGCGGACGGGCCGGTAGTGATCGCGGGCATCTCGCTGGGCGCGGCGGTGGCCGTGGAATGGGCCGCTGAGCGCCCGGAAGCGGTCGCGGGCGTGGTGGCGGCGCTGCCCGCCTGGACCGGCGCGGACACCACCGGCTGCCCGGCCGCGCTGAGTGCCGCCGCCACCGCCTCGGCGCTGCGCGCCGACGGGCTCGAGGCCGTGATCGACGGCATGCGCGCGTCCAGCCCGGCCTGGCTCGCCGAGGCCCTCACGCGCTCGTGGCGGTCCCAATGGCCGGATCTGCCCGCGGCTTTGGCGGAGGCGGCCGCCTATCGCTGGCCGGAGGCGGAGGTGTTGACGAGCATCACAGCGCCGGTGTCGATCGTCGGGGCGATCGACGATCCGGTGCACCCGTTCGAGGTGGCGAAGCAGTGGGCCGCGCTCATTCCGGGGGCCGAACTGCATTCCATCACCCTCGGCGAGCTGGGTGCGGATCCCTCGGTGCTGGGCGCGCGCGGCATTGCGGCGCTGTTCGCGCGCGGCACCGAAACCGCTTGACGGTCGAATCCCCGAAATCCCCCAGAGCTCCCCGAATCCCCGGCTGTCCGAATCCCCTGGACAGCTCCCGAAACCCCCGGATAGCAAACGACCTTCGCTTCCCACCGGGAGGCGAAGGTCGTTTTTCTAGTTGAGCCCCAGCTGCTGCATGGCCGAGCCGTCGGCGCCGCGGCGTGGCGGCTCCTGCGACTGGGTCGGAATCCCCGGCTGCGGCCCGCCCTGCATGGCGGCCAGCTGCGCGGCCACGGCCTGCTGCTGCGCCTGCAACTGCTGCTGATGCGCGGCGGCCAGCTGGTCGGCCAGTTCCTGCGGCAGCACCACCGGCAGCGGCTCGCGCACCGGCAGCGGCTCGTCACCGCGGCGGACCACGGTCTCACCCAGAATCGCGCGCGCCGCGGTCACCAGCGGCTGGCCCTCGTCGGCCGCGCCGGACGGGCCGGCCGCGACCAGGCGCACCATCCAGCGATATCCGTCCACGCCGATGAAGCGCAGATCCGCGCCCTCGGTGACGGCGTGCAGCTCGCGGCCCCACGGACCGTTCTGCACCGACACCTGGGCGCCGTCCTTGCGCAGGGTGTCGGCGAGATCGGCCGCGACCGAACGCCATTGGCCCGCGGTCTTGGGCGCGGCGTAGGCGGCCACGGTGATGCGGCCGTGCTGGGTGGCCAGGTGCACCGCCTGCGGCGCGCCCTCGGGGGTCATCTCGACCTGCAACTGGCCGCCCGGCGGGACGGGCAGGATGACCGAGCCCAGGTCCAGGCGCTGATCGGCGATGGCGGCCAGCCGGTCGGCGACATCCTCGTAGTTGTGCGGGCCCATGCGCGGCGTGTCGTCGCCGCTGGGCGCGCGGAGCTCGTACTCCGACTCGTCATAGTCCGAATCGTCGTATTCGTCTGCCTCGTACTCGGTTTCGTCGTAGTCGGCGTCGTCGTACTCGTCGTATTCGCCGTACTCGTCGTCGTACCGCTGCGCGGGTTCGTCCGCGCCGTCCTTGCGTTTCTTTCTACCGAACATCCCTCATGCCTCCTTGCCGGCCGCTCGACCCGCCTCCGGGGTCAGGCTGGCGTGCCCACCGCTCGATCCGTATCCTCCTGCGCCCCGCTCGGTTTCGTCGAGCGAGCCGACCTCCACGAAATCGACCAGCTCCACCTTCTGCACCAGCAGCTGGGCGATCCGGTCGCCGCGCCGGAGCTCGATGGGCGTGCGCGGATCGTGATTGATCAGGCACACCTTGATCTCGCCCCGGTAACCGGCGTCGACCGTGCCGGGGGTGTTGACGACCGAAAGCCCGGCCTTGGCAGCCAGACCCGACCGCGGGTGGATCAGTCCCACGGTCCCGATCGGGAGCGCGACCGCGATGCCGGTGCCCACCAGCACCCGCTCCCCCGGTTCGATGATGACGTCCTCGGTGGTGCACAAGTCCACGCCCGCGTCGCCTTCGTGGGCGCGCGTCGGTACGGGGATGCCGGGATCGAGCCGCAGCAGGGGGATGGATGGAATACCGGTCACGTACGCCGAGCCTACGCGCTCACCACCGCACACCTTGACTTAGTCTGATGACGTGTCCGACCAGCCCCCTCAGGTGACCATGGAACCTCAGCAGCAGACCACCGCCCGCTACACCGAGCGCCTCTGGGTGCCGCTGTGGTGGTGGCCGGTGGCATTGGGCGTCGCCGGTTTGATGGCGGCCGAAATCCACATGGGCGCACCCGGTTTGCGCGCCTGGCTGCCGTACGCGGTGCTGTTCCCGGTGGCGGTCTGGGTGCTGCTGTGGATGTCGCGGCACAAGGTGGAGGTGGTGCCCGACTCGGCCGGCACCCCGGAGCTGCGCGTGGATCGCGCCCATCTGCCCGCCACCTTCGTGGCCCGGGCGGCGGCGGTGCCGGCCAGTGCGAAGAGCGCGGCGCTGGGTCGCCAACTCGACCCGGCCGCCTATGTCCAGCATCGGGGCTGGGTGGGCCCCATGGTGTTGCTCGTACTGGATGATCCCGACGATCCGACCCCGTACTGGCTGGTCAGCACGCGTCATCCCGACAAGATCATGGCAGCGCTGGGTCTCTGAGGTATCCGCCGGGCCGCGCTGCGAGACCCGGCAAGATCCTGACCGCGCTCGGCGTACCGAGCGCGGGCTGTCGGATATACCTTCTTCAGGGCTACGCGCCTGGGCTCAGGCCGCGCAGTCCATGCAAATCAGCTGACCGCCCGCTTCGCTGGCGAGCCGGCTGCGGTGGTGCACCAAGAAGCAGCTCGAGCAGGTGAACTCGTCGGCCTGCTTCGGGATCACCCGAACCGAGAGCACCTCCTCGGACAGGTCCGCGCCGGGAAGCTCGAACGACTCCGCGGTATCGGATTCGTCGATATCCACGACGGCGGACGCGGCCTCGTTGCGACGAGCCTTCAGCTCCTCGAGCGAGTCCTCCGACACTTCGTCGGTTTCACTGCGCCGCGGTGCGTCATAGTCGGTTGCCATGTCGTCTTCCCCTCGTCCTTACTCCGTATATCCCGGACCGGCGCACCTGTGCCCGGTTCCTGCTGGAACCGTGCGCGGGTGTGCCGCCCCGCCCGTGGCGTACGTCACGCGTACACCGGTCACCGATCGGGCCGGATGCATCTGTTCCGCACCGGATCGCGCTCGGTCAACGCAGGGCATGCCCTCGTTGTTCCCGAAATCGACCCCCCGATTCAACCCGGGCGATACGATCTGGGCCGCCAGACAATAGCGGACCCCTGCGCAAAAGTCGCAATCAAAACACTCGCGACTCGAAACTGAGGGGCAATCGTCACCGACGAGGTAACACTCCGAGACCTTCACCGGACTTACCGAGACCTTCCACGCGTTGACCGCGACGTTTTCGTAGAGTGATGGCGTGGTTTCACTGATCACCCAAGGCAAATCGACCGATCCCCGCAGCGGGCGGCCGTTCATCCGGCGACGGTGGGAGCCGTGGGCGGCCATGGTGGGCGTCATAGCCTTGATCTGCGTCGGAGTGTGGTTTCGCGCACTGACCCAGACCGAGGCCGACACCGGGGCGATCGCCTGCAACTCGCCCAGCCCGGCTACCAACGCCTCCTCGACCGCGGCCGTGCCGCTCGGACAGCGGGTGTCGCCGTCACGGTTACGCGATGTGGAGCCGGCCGCGCTGGCGCAGGCCAAGGTGCGGGTGTTCAATGCCAACGGGCAGCGCGGGCAGGCCGCGCACGTGGCCTCCGAGCTGGGCGATCTCGGCTTCGCGAGTGCGCCGGATGTGCAGGTCGGCAATGATCCGGTCTATGTGAACGGCGATCTGGAGTGCGCGGGGCAGATCCGCTTCGGCGTGAACGGCCGCCCGGCGGCGGCGTCGGTGCAACTGGTCATGCCGTGCGCGGAGCTCATCGAGGATGCGCGCACCGACGACAGCGTGGATCTGGTGCTGGGGTCGCTGTTCCGGGATCTGCGGCCGAGCACCGACGCCGAGGAGGTGCTGCGGTCGCTGAAGAATCCGACGCCCGGCAGCGCGCCCGCCATCGACTCCAAGCTGCTGGAGGCCGCCCGGCACGCCAAGTGCTGAAAATCGCAGTGCCGAAACCAATCCGTGAATCGCCGCGCCCGTACCGGGCGCGGCGATTACTTTTCGGTCACCCCGGGCCGTCTACCCGGCTGTCACGGTTGCGGGATAGGGGTGGTGACATCCAAGCGCTCGAACAGACCGATCAGTTCGTCTGCTATTCCGGGGGCCGCGGCCACCACCAACTCCCCTGCCGCACCCGGCGAGTCGGGCGCCGGCACGCGCACGCGAGCCCCCGCCTCGGCGGCGATGAGCGCGCCCGCGGCCCAGTCCCACAGGTTCAGGCCGTGCTCGTAGTGGGCGTCCACCCGGCCCTCGGCCACCATGCACAGATCCAGCGCCGCCGAGCCGATCCGGCGGATATCGCGGACATAGGGCAACACCTGGGCGACCAGTTCGCCCTGCCGGGTGCGGCGCGCATTGCCGTAGGCGAAGCCGGTCGCCACCAGCGCCATGGCCGCCGACTCGACGTCGTTGCAGCGCAAGGCGATCGGCGCCGCGCCCGGGGCGGCGCGATGCGCGCCCTGACCCAGCCCGGCGCTGTAGGTGACGCCGTGCGCCACATCGGCCACGGCGCCGGCGACCGAGCGCCCGCCGCGCACGGCCGCCACCGAGACCGAGTAGGCCGGAATGCCGTAGACGAAGTTGACGGTGCCGTCGATCGGGTCGACCACCCAGTGCACGGCGTCCGGGTCGGCGGCCAGGGTGCCGCCGTCCTCCTCCCCCAGCACGTGGTCGCCGGGGCGTAGCTCGGCCACCAGCTTCCGTACCAACTGTTCGGTCTCGGTATCGACTATGGTCACCGGATCGGTCGGGGTGCTCTTGGACTGCACGGCGTCGGTCTCGCGCGCGCCCGGGCCGAAAACCTGGGGCCGGCGCTCGCGCACATGGGCGGCGGCGGTCTCGGCCAGATGCACCGCCACGCGCCGCAGTTCGGCGATCTCGGCCCCATCGGCGGTCGGGGTGGTGTTCGATGCGGTGGAAGTGAAATCGGATTCCGGCACGAGGTCCATCGCAGCACAGATCCGGCATGGCGCGCATTAGGCTTGTCGTGCACGACACAGCTCATCAGGGAGAACGAGGAGTCTTCATGGCCGCTCGGGGGCAGGCGTTCGGGATCGACATCGGTGGTAGCGGTGTCAAGGGTGGCTTGGTCGATCTGGGCACCGGGGATCTCGTGCACGAGCGCATCAAGATTGCGACCCCGCAGCCGTCCACCCCGAACGCGGTGGCGGAGACGGTGGCCAAACTGGTCGCCCAGGCCGAATGGGACGGACCGGTCGGCATCACCTTGCCGAGCGTGGTCATCGACGGCGTGGTCCGCACGGCCGCCAATATCGACAAGAACTGGATCGGGACCGACGCGCGCACGCTGTTCTCCGAAGCCCTGGGCGGGCGCGAGGTGACGGTGCTCAATGACGCCGACGCCGCGGGACTCGCCGAGGACCGCTACGGCGCGGCAAAAGATCTGACCGGTTTGGTGGTGCTGCTCACCTTCGGCACCGGTATCGGATCGGCTGTGATGTACCACGGCACGCTGGTGCCCAATACCGAATTCGGCCACATCGAAGTGGGCGGCATGGAGGCCGAGCACCGGGCCGCCGCCTCCATCAAGGACCGCGACGAGCTGACCTACGAGCAGTGGGCCGCGGAGGTCTCCAAGGTGCTGGTCACCATTGAAAACCTGTGCTGGCCGAATGTGTTCGTGGCCGGTGGCGGCATCAGCCGTGACTACCGCGAATGGATTCCCTTGCTCACCAACAGAACCCCGGTCGTCGCGGCCGATTTGAAGAACACCGCCGGCATCGTCGGCGCCGCGATGGCCGTGTCTGCCGGTATCGCGCCATGAGCATGCTGGTTCGATCGTTACAATGGAACAGTCCGGCGGTGAGCCGGTGAAACCAACCCGGCACTCGCGCCGGTTCCCCCCGACAGACCGCTCCGCCGGATTGACTCTGGCGTGACGCCGCACGAGACCGTCACGAAAGGGCGTACGTGGTAGCCACGAATACCCGAGAGACCGCCGACTCGGCCGAAGCCGCCGATTCAGCAGACACCACCGCAGCACGGCCGGTCAAGAAGGCTGCCGCCAAGAAGGCTCCGGCCAAGAAGGTTGCGGCGAAGAAGGCCGCTGCCAAGAAGACCGCGGCCAAGAAGGCGCCCGCCAAGGCGGCCAAGGCCACCAAGGCCGCGGCGAAGAAGGCGAGCCCCAAGAAGGCCGACGGCGGCCCCGAGGGCGACGTCGAGGAGATCGGCGACGACGAGTCGCTGGAACTCGACGATCTCGGTGATATCGACGTCGACGACGTCGAGCTCGGCGACGATGACGTCGAGATCGCCGACGACGAGGAGGAAGAGGCCGAAGAGGTCGAGGCGGAAGCCGAGACCGAAGAGGCCGAGGAGCCCTCCGAGAAGGACAAGGCCTCCGGCGACTTCGTCTGGGACGAAGAGGAATCCGAGGCGCTGCGGCAGGCCCGCAAGGACGCCGAGCTGACCGCCTCGGCCGACTCGGTGCGCGCCTACCTCAAGCAGATCGGCAAGGTCGCGCTGCTCAATGCCGAGGAGGAGGTCGAGCTCGCCAAGCGGATCGAGGCCGGCCTCTACGCCACGGAGAAGATGCGCGAGCTCACCGAGAAGGGTGAGAAGCTGCCGGTGCAGGCGCGCCGTGATCTGAACTGGATCATGCGCGACGGCAACCGCGCCAAGAACCACCTGCTCGAGGCCAACCTCCGCCTGGTCGTCTCGCTCGCCAAGCGCTACACCGGCCGCGGCATGGCGTTCCTGGACCTCATCCAGGAAGGCAACCTGGGCCTGATCCGTGCCGTCGAGAAGTTCGACTACACCAAGGGCTACAAGTTCTCGACCTACGCCACGTGGTGGATCCGCCAGGCCATCACCCGCGCCATGGCCGACCAGGCCCGCACCATCCGCATTCCGGTGCACATGGTCGAGGTCATCAACAAGCTCGGCCGCATCCAGCGCGAACTCCTCCAGGACCTGGGCCGCGAGCCCACCCCCGAAGAGCTCGCCAAGGAAATGGACATCACGCCGGAAAAGGTGCTGGAAATCCAGCAGTACGCCCGTGAGCCCATCTCCCTGGACCAGACCATCGGCGACGAAGGCGACTCCCAGCTCGGCGACTTCATCGAAGACTCCGAAGCGGTCGTCGCAGTCGACGCGGTCTCCTTCACCCTGCTGCAGGATCAGCTGCAGTCGGTCCTCGAGACCCTGTCCGAGCGCGAAGCGGGCGTAGTCCGCCTCCGCTTCGGCCTCACCGACGGCCAGCCCCGCACCCTGGACGAAATCGGCCAGGTCTACGGCGTCACCCGTGAACGCATCCGCCAGATCGAGTCCAAGACCATGAGCAAGCTCCGCCACCCGAGCCGCTCCCAGGTCCTCCGCGACTACCTGGACTAGCGATCACCCTGGGATCGGGCCTCTGAGCTGCAGCTCAGAGGCCCGATCTCGTATCTGATCCCAACGGCGTTTCACAACATGCTGTTTCGCATCAGCTGTTGCCGGTGCCGGCGCTGCAGCTCGAACAGCTCGGCATCGGAGTGGCGGGCCCAGTCCCCCTTGGCGGCGAACTTGGGGCGCAGCGCCCGAATCTGGTCCGCACACCACAGCACCTCCGCCTCGAGCGCACGAGAATCCGAACACCCGGGCCATAGCGGCGACACGGTGATCGACCGTATCGCCTGCCGATTCCCGGACATCGATACGACGGCCTTGCCGTACTGCGTGGCAGCTCCGCGAACCAAATAGTCCCCGTCGGATTGGAGGTCATCGTGCACCCGGCAGTACTTGTTCCAGGTAGTGGTCTCCAGCAGCATGATCGCCTGCTCCCGGGCAGACAGATACCACCCATCAGCGGAGCCGTCCGCGGCCGAGTGCCGCCCCTGCTGTTCGCTCAGTGCCCGCGAGTACGCCTCGAACAGCTCACAACCAACCTCTTTCGGCGGCACCCGATCACGCCACTCGGAACTGAATTCCAGACGGACCGGCAGCCTGCTGCCATCCAACATCATGGTGACGAACGGACCGGCACTCCCTGACGGGAACGGAACAACAGACAGCGCCCGACCAGGTTCAGCGGACGGCGACGCCGACACCGCGAAACTGGATTCCTGTCGCAGCGGCGCCGAAGTCACGTTCACCGTGACCGAAACCGACACGGTCACCACCGATTCCCGGTCGTCTGCATAGTCGTCGACGTGTCTGATCACCATGACGAATCCAACCTCTGCACACCCGCTTATCGGCGCACCGTATCAGATCCAGAAGCGATAGAACGAAGCCTGGATCAACTGCGATGCCGATCGACGCAGGCGTCTTCAGTTGCCAGTCAAAGATGTTGGGCGATCCGAAACATGTCCTGCGAGGCGGTGCCGACATACGGAACTCGGCGGTTCAGTGCGTTCAGTTCGCCGGGATGACCTCGGCGCGTGGATCTTCGGGTGGCTTTGGCCGTCATCGATGACGGGTCTTCTCGATGCTGTTGTGCAGGATCAGATTTGGGTTTCGGTCCGAAGGACGACGTACTGTTCGCCCATCGGGAGACAGTCCTCCGGCTAGACTTCGCGGTGTGCCACACCGTCGTTCGCTCGTCCGTGCCGGAATCACGTGAGGGCCGTCGTGTACGACCGCTACGGCGGTCCCGAGATGCTGTCGATCGCGGAAATCCCGGTACCTTCCCCTGGGCCGAAACAGGTGCTCGTCCAGGTGCACGCGACGTCGATCAACCTCTCCGATTGGGAGACGCTGCGGGGGACGCCGCTGTATTCACGCATCGGCGGGCTCCGGGCACCGAGACGCCCGGTTCTCGGATCCGATATCGCCGGACGGGTCGAGGCCGTCGGCTCCGAGGTCACTCTGTTCGCGCCGGGTGATGAGGTCTACGGCGACAACCTCACGCTCAAGGGCGGTTTCGCGGAATATGCCGTGGCTCCCGAATCGGCGCTGGCCCACAAACCCGCATCGCTGAGCTTCACCGAGGCATCGGCCCT
This sequence comes from Nocardia sp. NPDC127526, assembly GCF_042672265.1. NCBI lineage: Bacteria > Bacillati > Actinomycetota > Actinomycetes > Mycobacteriales > Nocardiaceae > Nocardia > Nocardia sp. NPDC127526. Next base: position 40,885 of record NZ_JBHXVO010000031.1, read on the forward strand.
GCCGCAGGCAGGCGCGATCGCCCTGCAGGGCACGGCCGACATCACCGCCGGTATGTCGGTGTTGATCAACGGTGCGGGCGGGGGCTCAGGAGCGTTCGCGATCCAGTTGGCCAAGCGCGCGGAAGCGCACGTGACCGGGGTGGACAACGCGGCCAAACTGGCGTTCATGCGCACGCTCGGCGCCGACGAGGTCATCGACTATCGCGCCGAGGACTTCACCCGAACCGGACCCTACGACCGGGTACTCGACCTCGTCGCCCACCGATCGGTCTTCGCCTATCGCAGATCGGTCGCACGCGGCGGCCGCTACCGCTGCGTCGGCGGCACCACCCGCGCGTTGCTACGGATCACGACGGCGGGTGTGATCGCCGGGATGGTGACCGGCCGCAGGCTCGGGGTCCTCGCGGTGAAAGAAGGCCCCGCACACTTCACACCCCTCGCGGAGTCGTGTATCGCGGGCCGAATCGATATCCCCATCGACCGCAGTTTCCCGCTCGACGAAACCGCGGCCGCGCTGGCGCACGTCGGTGCCGGGCGCGCCCTCGGCAAAGTGGTGGTCGAGATCCGCTGAACGGCGCGAGCTCAGCCGAACATTATGGTCGAGAAGCTCATGCACATCCCGGCAATCGCTTACATACTCGACCACAGAGTTCATCTCTGTTCGATCCGGGCCATAGACGGGACAAGGGGGCTTCTCGCCATCCAGGCCCGCGGTCGGCTCCGAACGCACGCTATCACCGCGATGATCTTGGCCTGTCCTGTCAGCGCAGAAGCGGTGGAACGGTGCCAGCAGCCATAGATCGACTAGCGTCGGATCGCCATGACCTATTGACCTTTCGCCGTCCAATTCTGGCTGATTCGGTCAGCGTGGTGCCGTAGGGGTTTGGGGGCCGCCGTGTCGGTGGGCTTCTCTACGCTGCCCTGCATGACGATTTGCCGGACCAGACCGCACCATACTGCGGCCGACACATTCGCCCGCGCGGTGGTCGGCATCGAACCCACTGAGCTGAACGCTTCTCACTCATCTGGCCGCACGCTGCCCGTGGCGCCGTCGGTTGATGGCCGGCTGTCGTGGGTTGGGATGGTGTGAGAAGTGTTCAAGCTGGAGCGTGAGGTCGGGGTCTCCTACGGCCAGATCTATGTCGAGAGTGTCCCCGGCATCAACTCGCGCATGGACGAGGCGTTCGCCGGTCAGGGTTCGGGACTGTGTGGGGCCGCGGTACCCGGGGCGCTCTTCCTGCACACCGGGCTGCACACCGGCAAGGTCGGTTTCACTGTCGAAGTGCACGACCAGGCTCCCCCGCTCGATCCGGAATGGGAAGACGTCGTGGAGGTCTCGTTCTACCCGGTCTCGGATCAAAGCTTCCTGGTGCAGTGGGCGGGAGAGGCCCACTGGGAACTGGACTTGGTAGAAGGGATCGACTACCGGGTGCGGTACTGCGCGCAGGGCATGGACCAGGCACGAGAGAAGACGTCCGACTCGACGATGAGCCACTGCTGGACCGCTACCTCTTGCAGTTCTGGCCCGCCCCGCCCGAACCGGACCGTGTAGTGCGCCAGACCTCGCACAATGCGGCCTACTGGCACGACTATGCCCGTCAGCAACCCGATTTCGAGTTCAGCGTGCGGGCCATCATGGCGCAACGACGGGCACTCCTCGCCCCTGGTGCGGCCGAATCGTTTCACGACGCCGAATCTCCAACCGGGACAGCGGGTATGGCGGTCATCTCCCGCGCGGCCGACCCCCGGTCCGTCCGCGAGCAGTTGACCTCACTGAGCTCCTATCCCGCAGCGCTGCCCTGGGATTGGGTCGCCGCCTTCGACGCCGAGCATGCCGAGGACGGTCGCGTCGGTCACCTCCAAGCGTTCCTCGAGGAGATCGGTGAGCACGCCTTCGCCCTCGGTACTGTCCTGGCGTCACTGAATTCCGGGCAGCACTACTACCTGACCTTCGTGACACCGGCCCAGCTAGAACAGCTCTCGCGGCTACTCCCCGAACACAGGATGGACGTTGAAAGCGTGCGGATCGGCCGCTGGACGCCGCGCATGAACCCAGAACAGAGCGCCGCGATCAGAGCCTGGGCCAGGGCCAACGGACAACTCGACCCATCCTGAACTCGGTATGGGCGTGCGTGTCGAGCGCATCTCGATGTGAAATACCTTCGACCGGGAACTGGTGGCGGCCCCTTCTCGCGCTTTGCCGCACCAGTTCCCGGTCACCGTCGTTTCACATGCGCCAGCGGTAGGGCGGTGTGGGGTGACACGCTCGCTGTTCAGCGTGTCAGCGCGTCCGAGCCGCTCACAACCCTTCGGCAAAGATCAGACGGACGGTGACGCCGGACTTCCGGACTTCGCGAGCGGCACGGTATTCCGGTGAGTCGTACCAGGCCCTGATCTGATCGAGATCGGGAAACTCGAGCACAACCACACGCCCCGGCCACTCGCCCTCCTGAACCTCGGGCACGGTGGCCACGAGGTATCGCCCGCCGTATCGGCGAATCGAGGGCTCGGCCAGCTTCCAGTACGCCAAGCCAACCTGCTCGTCGTGAACCTCGGCCTCGACTACGACGTAGGCGGACATTCGCAACTCCTGCTGCCTGGGCTAGACCTGATCACGTTCTATTACACCAATATTCGGAGTTGGCGCGATGCGTCGCGGTACCGTCGGGTGGTGAGCTTGCTCAGCACGGTCGATCAATTCCGCATTCTTTCTGACACCGTGCTCGCGCAGGTCGGCAATCCCACGCCTGAGGCTCCACCGCCGGCGGACACACGATTGCGCCTGCTGCGGTATGCGGTATGGCTTGCGATGCTGGGCGGGATACTCGCTGTCTTCTATGCTCTCGGCCGGTTCGTGCGGGAGCGGACGGCTACCGACCCGGTATCGCCGAATACGCTGATCATCGGGATCACGGGGTTCATCGTGTTCATCGCGGGGATGGTCGTCAATGGAGCAATCCCGTGAACTCGTAGCGGAATCCTTCGAGTCACAGGGTAGGTCTGCAAGTCGCTATGAGGGTGTCCTCGCCGGTATCGCTGACGGTGTTCCATTCCCAGACGGTGGCGCTGCGCGAAGGCACTTGCGCGAGTATCTCTCCGCCCCGACGATTGCCCGAAGCTCCGTTCGGTCGGCGCCAGATATGGGTAACCGTCGACTCGATCGGCGATCGGTACCTCAGTGTGGTCGCTTGAACCAGTCTGCCGAGATCTGTTTGGACAGGAGGATGAGGATGGTCAGGTTTGCGGCGATGCCGAGGAGGCCGGGGGGTAGGCCTTGGGCGGCGCCGCCGAGGCTCCACAGGATTCCGAAGGCTGCGCAGATGATGGAGGCCACCCGCATGCCATTGCCGTTCGTGGTGTAGCCGAAAGCGAAGAGCGCCAGGAAGAGGGCGGGGAGTAAACCGGCGACGAGAGCGCCGGCCAGTTCGGGGTTGCCTATGACGCCGGCGAGTACCGACAAGCCGATGCCGAGGGCGGCGAACAGCCAGGAGATGATCCGGGCTGCTCGGACCGATCCGGGCATGGTCGTGGGGTGGGGCGGGATGTGGCTGTACGGGTGGTAGCCGTACGGGTCGTGGTGGGGTGTTTGCGGATAGACCGGTGCCGTTGGATAGGGCTCGTAGGGCTGGTTGTTCGGTGCGCCCGTGTTGTTGCCGAAATCCATTGGACTCCCCCGTTTTCGTTCCGGCCGTTTTCTCGCCGGATTCTCCGGAGACAAACAGTATCCGGTTCACGAGAGGTTGTTCCTCGCGGGCTCGAGGACTCTGGGCATGCCGGTTGCGCGATCGGGCCGTGTACTAGTACGGTCCTTCTATATAGAGCGACTGCACTAATTGATCGCAGAGGATCGCCATGACACTTCCCCCTGGACAGCGCGCCGTCGACGGGTTCCCGCGCTTCGGCACCCATTTGCACCATCCGCCGCCGGCGGTTCCCGCTGATCCGGTTATCGAGATCGGTGGAGCCGTGAGCGAGAACGCCACGCTTACGCTGGCCGATCTCGCTGAGCTGCCGCGGCGGGAACTGACCGCCGACTTTCACTGTGTCGCAGGGTGGTCGGCCACCGGTCTGCTGTGGGAGGGGATCTCGTTCGAGACCCTCTATCGCAAGCGGGTCGAGCCGCTCCTCGATCCGCGCGCGCCGATCACGCATGTCGTCTTCGAGGGGCTCGACGGGTTCCGGTCGATCGTGGTGCTCGAGGATGTCCTGGCCGACGATGTGCTGATCGCCGATCGCCTCGACGGGCGGCCGCTCAACAGTGACCACGGCGCTCCGCTGCGGCTCGTCAGCCCGAGTCAGTACGGCTTCATCAATACAAAACACCTGTGCCGCATCGAATTCCACACCTCCGAGCCCCCGATTCCGGATCGCTGGTCGCCCATCGTGTCGCACCCGCGGGCGCGGGTCTGGCACGAGGAACGGCACCGCTACGTACCCGGCCGCCTGGTACGCCCGATCTACCGGATGCTCATCGCACCGATCCGCAGGCTGAGCGCGCGAGGCAGCCGGGCATAGGCCGCATAGCCGCGTTCAGAACTGCCTGGCCGGCGCGGCTCCGGCAGTGCGCCACACGGTGCCGCGCCGCTCGAATTCGAACAGCTTCTCCACCGACAGCGCCACTTGCGGGCCGAATTCACGTTCCAGCAGATACAGACCCAGATCCAGGCCGGAGGTGACGCCGCCCGCGGTCACCAGGTCGCCGTCGTCCACGATGCGGGCATGCACGGGCCGGGCGCCAGTGGCTTCGAGTACGTCCATGCCGAGGTGATTGGTTGTCGCGCAACGGCCTTGGATGAGGCCCGCCATCGACAGCAGCGTCGAGCCGCCGCAGACCGCGGCCACGATGGAGCCGGGCTGATCGAGAGCCTGCTTCAGCAGTCCCGGCAGCGGGGTTTCGAGGCAACGGCCCAGGATGGCCGGGATGCTGTCCGCGCCCGGCTGCGTTCCCGGCTCCGGAATGTCGCCCGCCGCACCGGGCACCACGACGATGTCGGCGCGCCGGGGGTCGAAACCCGTTGTGGCGCGCAGACTCAGCGTGCCGACACCGCCGGGAACTTCGCGCGCCCCCTCGGCGGAGACGAGTTCGACCTCCAGCGCTCCGCCGGTGACCATGGCCCCGGCGCAGAAGACGTCATAGGGCCCAACGACATCCATGGGCCCGAACCCGTCGAACAATACGATCTGAGCAAGCATCCGAGTCTCCTTCTCGTTCGGTCGTCCTCGACGGTAGGGACTCGGAGACCAGCGCAGAAGTGGCGAGATCGACAGTTGGCAACGGATTCTCGCCAACCTATTCTCGGGCCATGCACACGGTGGCTGTTCTCGCCCTGGACAAGGTGATCGCATTCGACTTGGCCACTCCGATCGAGGTATTCACTCGCGCCCGGCTCTCCGGCGGCCGCCCCGCCTACCGAGTCCGGGTCTGCGCACCGAAGCCCCGGGTGGATGCGGGCCCGTTCACCCTGCACGCCCCGTGGACCCTCGACGGCATGTCCGGCGCCGACACCATCGTCATCCCCGGCTGCACCGACCCCACCGCACCGATCCCCGAAGACGTTCTCGACGCCCTCCGCAGCGCCGCGGCGAACGGCACCCGAATCGCCTCGATCTGTGTGGGCGCCTTCACTCTTGCCGCGACCGGACTCCTCGACGGCCACCGCGCCACCACCCACTGGCTGGCCACCGACACTCTCGCCGAGCTGTATCCGGCCATCGACGTCGACCCCGACGTCCTCTACGTGGACAACGGCAACCTGCTCACCTCCGCCGGCGCCGCCGCCGGCCTGGACCTGTGCCTGCACATGGTCCGCCGCGACCACGGTTCCGCCGTCGCCGCCGACACCGCCCGCCAGGCGGTCGTGCCGCTGGAACGCGAAGGCGGCCAAGCCCAATTCATCGTCCACGATCGCCCGCCCGCCCCGCGCGGCTCCGAGTTCGAACCCCTCCTGCGCTGGATGGAAGACCACTGCGCCTCCCCCCTCACCCTCGACGATATCGCCGCCCGCGCCGGCACCAGTCCCCGCAGCCTCAACCGCCACTTCCGCGAGCAAACCGGCACCACGCCGATGCAATGGCTGCTCCGCGCCCGTGTCCGCCAGGCCCAATACCTTCTCGAAGCCACCGATCACCCCGTCGAAAGAATCGCCGCCCAAGCCGGTTTCGGCTCCCCCACCGCCTTCCGCGACCGCTTCAAACGCATTGTCGGCACCACACCCCACGCCTACCGCGCGGCCTTCGGAAGCACGAAATCCGCAGCGGGACAGGTCGAAATTCGGTTGTGAGCGCGGCTGCCGGTGTGGCGTCATGAAACACGATGAAGCAACAACGCCCGGGTACGGCCCGATCCACTACCGACGGTCTCAAACTGCACCGGCACCTGGTGCGGTCGGGCGATGGTGTGCGCACCGTGATCACACTGCGGCCCGGCACCCATGCCCGGTTCAGCACGAACAGGTTCCACAACACCTGGCATGTGCTGTCGGACGATCATGGGGCGCGGCTGCTGGCGCGATTGCTGTGGGGGCTGTCCTATCAGGCTCGGCCGGGCACGGTGGTGTACATCGACCGCCGGTTCCTGGTGCCGAACCCGTTCGATGCCGATCCGGCCGATTCCATCGTGCTGGTGCCCGGCTGGTGCAGCGGCTTCGATGACGATCTGGCCCGGCAGCTGAAGGGGCCTTTCTCCCAATCGAATCCGGCGGGCACCGTGCGCTGGCAGACCTTCGGCCTGGACCGGACGCTGGAGCCGGCGGCGACGGACGCCTGGTGGAAGGGCTATCGCCACCGCGAGCACACCAGCCGCATCGCCCGCCGCAAAGGGCTGCTCGTCCTCGCGCCCGGCACCGCGGTCGAAGCCCGCGCGTTGGCACTACAGGCCGCTGATCTGGACACCTCGGACCGCTTCGGTACCGATTACTTCTACCTCGACCGCTGGGATCGAGGGCATGACGGAGAAGTTCAGGTGTTCCGGCGCTTCCGCCCCATGGTGAACGTGGCCGCCCAGGCCCGCGCGCAGGTGCTGTCGCGCGCCGACGCGCCGCGCGATCCCGCCACCCTGCGCTGGGCGGTCTGGGATGAGGCCGAAGCGGTCCGAGGCGACGCCCACCTGCGCATTCGCGAATGGCGCGGCAGCGGCTACCAACTCGGTCGCGCCGCCGCCGTCCTGCTCGCGCACGCGAAGGTGACCACCCTCGACGAACTGGCCGACCTCGGCGCGGTCGAGGCGTATCGCCGCATGCGCGCCGCCGGCGTGAAGGGCCTGAATCGCGAGATGCTGTGGGCCATGGAGGGCGCGCTCACCTATCGCGACCGCCGCACCATCAGCACCGAACGCCGCCGTGAGCTCCTCGCCGCACTCGGCGAAGAGCCCGCCGCCCAACCGATCCCGCGGCGTCACCGTGCGGCCCCGCACCGCCGGGCCCCGCGTCGGCACCTGCGGTGAGGCGCGGCATCAGGTTTCGGTGAGGGCCAGGCGCAGGCCCAGCGCCACCAGCACCGTGCCGGTGATCCGTTCGAGCCACTGCCGCACCCGGGTGCGCGAGAAGAAGGCGCGGGCCCGGCCGACGAAGGTGGCGACGAGCAGGAACCAGCTCGCGTCGACCACCACCTGCAGCAGGCCCAGGGCCAGGGTGGTCGCAGCGATATTCGCTTCCGGGGCAACGAATTGCGGATAGAAGGCGAAGGCGAAGACCGCGACCTTCGGATTGGTGAGGTTGGTGAGCAGGCCGATCGAGCAGGCGCGCCAGGTCTTGGCGCGCGCGGCCTGCTCGTCCACCGCAATGTCGTCGTGGGAGCGGCGAGCCGCCCGCCAGGCCTGGAATCCGAGCCAGATCAGGACCGCCGCGCCGATGACGCGAATGACGGTGTACGCGACATCACTCGCCGCCACCAAGGCGGACAGACCGAAAGCCGAAGCGGCGATCCAGAAGTAGAGGCCGACCTGCATGCCGCCGATGATCGGCAGCGCGGCCCACGTGCCGCCCAGCGCACTGCGGCGGATCACCAGGGCGGTGGTCGGGCCCGGCACCATGGCCGCCAGGAGCACGGCGATCGCGAACCCACCGAGAATCGACCAGGTCATGATTCGAGCATCGCACGAGAATCCCGGTGGTGGAGGCGAAGTCGCGGCCTACTTGAAGTAGGGCGCGGGCTGGACCCAGTTGAAGCCGCGGGAGACGACCGGATAGCGGTCGAGGTCGACCTGATCCAGTTGCATGCGGACGGGGCGGCCGGCGACCTGGCCGGTGAGGATGAGCCGATTCGGTTGCGGCTGCTGGTATCCGAACATCGCGATCGGGTACTGGTGGGCCAGGTCCTTCGAGATCGTGATGATCTGGCGGTCGGTGTCGATCCGGGCGGGGAAGGACGTCAGGGCATCGTTCATGCGCTGGACCGTGATGCCGATCGGGATGTCGAAGATGATGCGGCGGAATCGGTCGTTCGCGCCGAGCACCGAGGAGGACGGTGCCTCGGTGTAGTCCACCAACGGCGGCAACTGCTGGTCCGCCACCGTGTATTCGGTCACGTTCCAGATGCCGTAGAACGGTGATTGCGGGCGGGCGGTGCCGTGGGTGCGCCAGGCATCGTGGCATTCGAGGAACGTGGTGATCAGCAGCCAGACGCCGAAGACGACTTGGGCGACCAGCAGGATCCGGGTGCCGCGGGCGGTGGTGAGCAGGGGCTCGGGACGGCGGACCGGAAGAGCTCGACCGGTGAGCGCCTTGACGATTCGGTGAATATCAGGGGCGGCCAGGATCGTCGCGTAGGCGAGCAGCTGGAAGGAGAAGATCTTCACCGGCACGTCGAAGGTGAGGTTCAGCAGGAAGACCTGCAAGGCGACGATGACGCTGAGAATCGAACCCAGGCCGGCGGAGACCGGCAGCACCAGCAGCAGGCCGGCGACGACTTCGGCTGCGCCCAGCGCGATCTCGTACGGCTCCGACAGCGAGGTCTGCGCCCATAGCACGGCCATCGGGCTCATCTCGCCGAAGGGCTGCACCAACCGCTCCAGATTGAACGACATCTGGGAGGGCAGCAGTTTCATCATCCCGTAGAGCAACAGCGCGCTCACCAGAGTGGCGCGCAGCAGCAGCCGGAACCACGCGTAGAGCCGCGGATAGCCGCGACGGCGGCGATCGAGCACCGACCACACGAGCGTGACCACCGCCGAGACGAGCAGCAGGGTGAACAGCGAGACCCAGTGCGTCGCGGTGTCACCGCTGCCGGTCGGCGTGTAATCGACACGCACATCGAAGAACTGGCGGCCGACCCAGTCGGTGAGCGGATGCAGCGCCGTCCACCGGCCCAGCTCCGTCACCATCTCCTGCGGCACGCCGAACGAGCGCAGCAGGGCGTGCACCAGCCACACCGCGGCCATCCCGATTCCCACGCAGACGAATCCGAACCGGAACAGCACCCGCACCAGCGGATGCCACTGTTCGTCCCGGTCCGGCTCCGCGTCCGGGCGCACCGCCTCGGGGGTCAGTTGCGCAACCACGTCGATTCCTCCCACTCCCAATTCCTTTGCGGGCGGAACGTTATGAGAGCGGGCACGCCGGGCGTATCCGGCAAAACCGTTGCCCCGATCGCCGGTGCCCCGAGAACCACGGGAATCGGATCCGTTCCGCTGCAATTGCATCCGCAATGGCTATTTGTCAGATCATGAGGCGCACAACGGATTCCGGGCGTACGCTACGCACACCCGCTACCTGCTAGGACGTCCGAACAACCCATTCGGAATTTTTTCGAGGAAAAGAATCCTCTTAATTTCCTATCCGGGCGATCTGGCTGTAGGGTGCGCACGTCGCGGTGCGCGACTACGAAAACCCTGTTCTGGCAATGGAGTTCGTGTGCTGGAAATTCACCACTTCAGTTACGGGTGGCTCACACCCGTGCTGGCGTACCTCATGTCCGTCACCGGATCACTGCTCGGACTGCGTTGCACGGCGCGCGCCCGCGCGGGAGACGGCCGCAAGGGCTGGCTGATCGCCGCGGCGATCGCCATCGGCGGGACGGGCATCTGGGTGATGCATTTCATTGCCATGCTGGGGTTTTCGATCCGCGGCGCCAATATTCGATACAACATCCCGATTACGCTGCTCTCGGCGCTGATCGCCATCGGGGTGGTGTGGATCGGGCTGTCCATTGTGGCGAGCGCGCGCTGGCGGGGCTGGGAGTTGATCGCCGGCGGCGCGGTCACCGGGCTCGGCGTGGGCGCCATGCACTACTCGGGCATGTATGCCATGAAAACCGATGTGGTGGTGCACTACGACGCGGGCATCGTGGCGGTATCGCTGCTGATCGCGGTGGTGGCGGCGACCGCGGCGCTGTGGTTCACGCTGCACATCAACGGAATCTTCGCCACCATGGGCGCGGCCTTGATCATGGGCGTGGCGGTGTGCGGCATGCATTACACCGGCATGGCGTCGATGAGCGCCCACGAGGCCGATCACGCGGTGGATGTCCCGGCGGGCGCGGGCGCCATGCAGTTGCTGGCGCCGCTCATGATCAGCGTCAGCATGGTGACCATGATCCTGCTCATTCACGTCGGGCTGACCGAGGTCGACGAGGCCAGCCGGATGACCGAGGTGCAGCGCCCGGCGCAGCAACCGGAGCAGGCCGGGCACGCGGCGTGGTCGCTGCAGGCGAATTCGGCGGAGCGGCAGGCGAACCCGGGCGTGGACACGGCGGGGTGGGAAGCTCCGCGGCACGGTTTCGGTGCGGTACAGCCCGATTCCGGTCCGGCTTACGGCAGCGTCGGCGCGCGGCGGTACGTCGCCGAACAGGCCCGCCGCGCGTATGCGGCGCGACCGCACGAATCAGCTCCGGCCCCTACGGGTTTCGCCGAGCCACAGCAGCGGCCCGCGCCGGCGGCGCAGGCGCCCGGCTTCCCGCCGCTACCTCCGGGCTTTCCGCAGACCGGGCTGAGCACCCCGCGGGAGAATATCGGCGTGCCTCGGCGGCAACGCCGCAGTTCCTGAGATTTCACCCCGGTAACTGAAAACACGGACCGGTTGGTCGACTCTCGGGCATATCGGTAGCAAACTGGCTGCCGTGGAGCCCCACCAGTTGGAACTGATCTTCCTGGTCCTCTTCGCGACCATCCTGGCCCAACCGCTCGGCAAGCGGCTGGGCCAGGCGCCGGCGGTGCTCATGACCGCCTTCGGCGTGGTCCTCGCGCTGCTGCCGCAGGTGCCCGAGATCCAGATCGATCCGCACGTGATCCTCCCGCTGGTCCTGCCGCCCCTGCTCTATGCGGCGGCCAGGCGCACCTCCTGGCGGCAGTTCGCGGACAACTGGGGAGCCATCAGCCTGCGGGCGGTGGTGCTGGTCGTGGTGACCACCGTGGCCGTGGCCTGGGCCTTCCACCTCTGGTACCCGACCGTTCCGATCGGCGCGGCGCTCGCGCTGGGCGCACTGGTGGCCCCACCCGATCCGGTGGCGGTGTCGGCCTTGGCGGGCAGGCTCGGGCTGCCCCGCCGCCTGGTGTCGGTGCTGGAGGGTGAGGGCCTGTTCAACGATGTGACCGCCATCGTGCTGTACTCGGTCGCCGTCGAGGCCGTGGTCACCGGCAAGTTCTCCAGCTGGCAGGCGGTCCGCGACTTCGCGCTGTCCGCGGTGGTGGGCGTGGTGGTCGGCCTGGTCGCCGGCTGGATCGGCAGCAAACTCATGCAGCAGCTCGACGAGGCCCCGTGGAAGGTGGCGCTGGGCCTGCTGCTCCCGTTCGCCGCGTACGGCGTCTCGGAGTCCCGCGACGGGTCGGCCGTGCTCGCCGTGCTGGTGTGTGCGATGTATCTCACCGAGGCGGCAACCGATTTCGGCGACAGCGACTATCGCGTGGTCGGTGATTCCTTCTGGGAGATCACCGAGATGCTGGTCACCGGTTTCGCTTTCGGCCTCATCGGCCTGGAGCTCAGTACCGTGCTGCGCGATGCGGGCCCGGACTGGCCGCGCTATCTCGGCGGCGCGGCCGTGGTGATCGCCGTCGTCGTCGGCCTGCGCCTGATCTGGCTGCTCGGCACCACCACCGTCTTCCAAGCCTGGTGGCGCCGCCGCGACAAGGACGAGCCCTACACCTGGCGCGAAACCATCGTCACCTGGTGGGCCGGCATGCGCGGTGTCGCGACAGTCGCTCTGGCCCTGGCCATCCCGTTCACCACCGATACCGGCGAGCCCTTCCCCGGCCGCACCGAAATCCTCTTCACCGCCTTCGCCGTGGTCCTGTTCACCCTCCTCCTGCAAGGCCCCACGCTGCCCGCCGTGGTCCGCGCCACCGGCGTGCACGCCGACACCGAACTGGAACGCGAAATCGAACGCAACCTCTGGACCCGGGTCCTCAATGCCGAACTCACCCGCCTCAAGCAGGTCTCGTCCTCCGAACAGCTCCCCGACGAGGTCTACGAACGCCTCCGCGACAACTTCGAACGCCGCCTGGCCCGGGTGGACCCCGAAGCCGCCGACAAGAACGCCAAGGAAAACACCGACCGCGCCCTGGCTTTCACCAAGCAGATGCGCGCCATCACCAACGACGTCCTGGAAGCAGGCCGCGCCGAAGCCCTCGCCGCCCGCCGCGAACCCGGCATCCCACCCGACGTGGTCGACCGCGTCATGCGCCGCCTCGACCTCCGCCGAAACCCGCCGATCTGAGCAGGGGGCGCACCGCTGTGGCGACAGCGGTGGCGAGCACGGCGGCGAACTCGCGCAGGAAGGCCTTCTGGACGACGCAGCAGGCGGTGCGGGCGCCGGTGACCTGAGCGGGCAGTCCGAGCCGGCGGGCGAGGACGGTGGTGCGGAAGACGTGGAAGTCACTGGTTACCACCGTCATTCGGGTGGCGTGCGGGTCGAGGCCGCGGGCGCGGAGTTCGCGCCGGGTGCAGCGCAGGTTCTCTTCGGTATTGCGGGAGCGGTTTTCGCGGATGAGGGCAGCGGGCGGGATGCCGACGGCCTCGAGGTAGTCGGCCATGACATCGGCTTCGGCCGCGCTTTCCCCGGGACCCTGACCGCCCGAGGTGACGAGAAGTGGTGTGCCGCCGCGTTCCCGCTCGAATCGGTACACCTCGGCGGCCCGGTCCAGGCGGGACGCCAGCAACCGGCCGGGCGCGCCATCCCGCAATCGGCATCCGAGTACGACGATGACGTCCGCGCCCGGACGCTGCGGCCGCCGGGCGCACACCAGCACATGCGCCGTGAACGCGATGAGCGCCACCAGCACCAGCAGGGACGGCACACGCAGGGCAACCAGCAGCGGACGCATGGCCCGACCCTAACCGCCCCCGTGCCTACGCCGAATCAGCGACCTCGAGTAGCAGCGCGGGGTCGGCCGTCAGCGCGGGGACGGCAGAGGTGTCCTTGAGGTCCACGCCCGACCGCCCCAGGCGGCGCGCGCCGTCGATCAGGCCCGCCGCGACCTGGGCGGCGCGCGCGTAGCCCAGGCCCTCGGGCGGGTGGATGTTGGAGATGCAGTTGCGCTCGGAGTCGGCGCGGCCCGGGCGCGGCAGGTGTGTGAGGTAGATGCCGAGGCTGTCGGCGACCGAGAGGCCCGGACGTTCACCGATGAGGACGAGCAGGGTGGTGACGCCCATGGTTTCGCCAATGTGGTCGCCGAGGGCAACACGGGCCTGCGTGGCGATGACGGGCGGGGCGAAGGAGTAGCGATCACCCAGGGCCTCGATCAGGGCGGCCAGCATGGGCGCCCCGTGGTCGGTGAGGGCGCGCGGAGACAGGCCGTCGGCGAGCACAACCCCGATATCGGCACCTGTGCGCGGGAGTCCGGCAAGGAACGGGGCGCTCGCGTCCTCCGTGACGCCCGCCCGCCCCGGACCGCCTCGTCCTGCGGTCGGCTCGGCACCGGCGGGCAGGCGTCCCAGGTCCGGGCGTCGCAGGTACTCGGAGCGGTCCGAGGCACGGCTGCGGACGTGGGCGGGATCGCCCAGGCCGAGGGCCGATATCCGGGCGGCGAGGGCGGCCACGTCGAGTGGCTTGTGCACCGCGTCGCGGGCGGCGGCGTGGGCGGCGCGGAATTCGAGGACCTCGGTGGTGGGGAGGGCGTCGCCGGTGCGGCCGAGGCCGATGCGGGCCTGGGTGGTGCGGCGCAGTTCGGCCCAGAAGTCCTGGGCGGCATCGGGTGTCGCATTTCCGGCGGCATCGGGTGCCGGCCCGGCGGGATGGATGGCGCGACCCGCGAGAACGGCGGCCGGGCGGGACGATTCGTGCGCGCTCATTGGTCTTCCTCCGGGGTCCGTGCCGCTGTGTCGGGGCGGCCCGCCGAGGGCGTTCGGCAGCTGCCGTCGAATCGGCGCACCGCACGCAGTGCCCGCGCGGCGGCCCGATCATTCTGGGGGCCGGTGTTTTTCCCGGTCCCGGGGCGGACGCCGGGCACGGCGGAACAGGTGGACAGCTCGTTCATGTCAGCTCGCCAGCGCCCGGAGTGGGGAGGACAGGGGCTCGACGGGCAGGACGCGGCCGTCGGCGCTCATCATGCCGAGGCGGTCGAGCCAGGCGGCGAATTCCGGAGCGGGGCGGAGTCCCAGGACCTTTCGGACGTAGAGGGCGTCGTGGTAGGCGAGGGATTGGTAGCCGAGCATGACATCGTCGGCGCCGGGGACGGCGATGACGAAGGCGCAGCCCGCCGCGCCCAGCAGGGTCAGGAGGGTGTCCATGTCGTCTTGGTCGGCTTCGGCGTGGTTGGTGTAGCAGACGTCCACGCCCATGGGGAGGCCCAGGAGTTTGCCGCAGAAGTGGTCTTCGAGGCCGGCTCGGATGATTTGCTTTCCGTCGTAGAGGTATTCGGGGCCGATGAAGCCGACCACCGTGTTGACCAGGAGCGGGTCCAGGTCGCGGGCCACGGCGTAGGCGCGGGTCTCCAAGGTCTGCTGGTCGACCGGTTTGCGGCCGGCGCCCAGGTGCGCGCCTGCCGAAAGCGCCGAGCCCTGGCCGGTTTCGAGGTACATGACATTGTCGCCGACGGTGCCGCGGCCGAGGGACTTGCCGGCTTCGTTGGCTTCGCGCAGCAGCGAGATGTTCACGCCGAAACCGGAATTCGCGCCTTCGGTGCCCGCGATGGACTGGAAGACCAGGTCCACCGGCGCGCCCGCTTCGATCAAGCCCAGGGTCGTTGTCACATGGGAGAGGACGCAGGACTGGGTGGGGATGTCGAAGCGCTGCCGCACCTCGTCGAGCAGGTACAGCAGATCGGCGGTGGCCTGCGGTGAATCGGTGGCGGGGTTGATGCCGATCACCGCGTCGCCGCAGCCGAGCAGCAGCCCGTCCAGGACCGCGGCGGCGATGCCGCGCGGATCGTCGGTCGGGTGATTGGGCTGCAGGCGGGTGGCGAGGGTGCCGGGCAGGCCCACGGTGGTGCGGAAACCCGCCGTCACCTCGGTGGCCTTGGCGACGGCGATCAGGTCCTGATTGCGCATGAGCTTGGACACCGCGGCCACCATCTCGGGGGTGACGCCCCGCGAGACCGCGGCCAGGGTGACCGCGGCGTGCTCGGTGGCGGCGACCCCGAGCAGCCAGTCCCGCAGCCCGCCCACGGTCAGATGCGAAATCGCTTGGAAGGCAGTGCGATCGTGGGTGTCGATGATCAACCGCGTCACTTCGTCGGTCTCGTACGGCACCACCGGATCGTTCAGGAAGGCGGTCAGCGGCACCTCCGCCAGCGCCCACTGCGCCGCCGCCCGTTCGGCGTCGGAATGCGCCGCGCACCCGGCGAGTTCGTCCCCGCTGCGCAGCGGGGTGGCCTTGGCCAGCAGCTCCACCAAGCCGTCGAAGGTGTAGGTGGTCCCGCCGATGCGCTGGTGGTAGACGGTCATTCCAGCTCCTGTTCGGCCCGGGCCAGCACCGCGAATTCCTCGTCGGGCGAGTTGGCGACCAGGCGGTGCCGGCTGTACAGCCCGAAATAGAGCATGAAGGCGCAGAACGCCGCGAGTGTCCAGGCCGCCGCGACCGGATCGACGAGGAAGGTCGCGACCACCGCGACACACGCCACGACCAAAGCGAATCCGGTGGTGGCGATGCCGCCGGGGGTGCGGTACGGCCGCTTCATGCCGGGTTCGCGCACGCGAAGCACGATGTGGCTCACCATCATCAGCACATAGCTGACGGCCGCGCCGAACACGGCCATGTTCAGCAGCATCGCACCCTCGCCGGTCAGCGACAGCCCGAAACCGATGATGCCGGGCACGATCAGCGCCAGCACGGGCGCCTTGCGCGAGTTGGTCACCGACAGGCTGGTCGGCAGATACCCGGCGCGGGACAGCGCGAAGGTCTGCCGCGAGTAGGCGTAGACGATGGAGAAGAAGCTGGCCACCAGCCCGGCCAGGCCGATGTAGTTGACCACGGTGGCCGCCCCGCCGGAGCCGAGCGCCTCCACCAGCGGATTGCCGGACTGCGAAAGCTTGTCCGCGCCAAGGGCTCCGGTGGACAGCACCAGTACCGCGCCGCCGGTCACCAGTAGCACCAGCATGGCCGCGATGATCCCCTTGGGCACGTTCTTCTCCGGCTCGCGCGCCTCCTCGGCCGCCAGCGGCACGCCTTCCACCGCCAGGAAGAACCAGATGGCGAACGGCACCGCCGCCCAGATCCCGAACGCGCCGAACGGCAGGAACGACGAGCTGCCAACGGCATTCGGATCGGCCGGGATATCGGTCAGGTTGGCGAGATCGAACTTGCCCCACGAGGCGATGACGAAAACCACGAGCCCGGCCAGCGCGACCACGGTGATCGCGCACATAACCTTCAGCGCCTCACCGGCCCCGGCCAGGTGAATGCCGATGAAGATCGCATACACCGCGAGATACACCCACCAGCCGTCGGTGATCCCGAAAAGATGCAGCGACTCCACATAGGCCCCGATGAAGGTGGCGATGGCGGCCGGCGCGATGGCGTATTCGATGAGAACCGCCGCGCCCGTGGCGAATCCGCCCCACGGACCGAGCGCCCGCCGCGCGAAGGTGTAGCCGCCACCGGCCGCGGGCAGGGCCGCCGACAGTTCCGCCATGCCGAGCACCATGGCCAGGTACATGCCCGCGATGAGCACGGTCGCGATGAGCAGGCCGCCGAAACCGCCTTGTGCCAGACCGAAATTCCAGCCCGAATAGTCGCCGGAGATCACATAGCTGACGCCGAGCCCGGCCAGCAGCACCCAGCCCGCCGAACCCTGGCGCAGGGTTCGCTTGGCGAGATAGTCGTCGGCGGGTTCGGCGGACGACGCCGTTCGGGTCGCAGTCGTCATAGAGAGACTCGCACTCCTCACACAGGAACTGAGCAATCGCCCAGAAAGGGATTACCCGTCAGATCCTCCGGACTCATGTTGCTGGCTTGTAACCACCGCTTTCCCGTGTCATTACCGCGCGTAACGAATTGCGCCCAACCTCGCACTCGAGCCCGTTTGACCTCGGGATACGATGGGCCCGACGCCCCGAGCGGACGTCGGTTCACGCAGCGAACCCCGGTAGCGCACGGCAGAACGGACCCCGTCACATGGCCTTGGACGCGTATCAGCCGGCCTGGCTGCGCACCGTCGACATCCACGACGAAGTGCGCGCCATCAGCGCCTGGTGGCAGCGCCCGCACCGGCTGCGCCGCGCCCTCGGGGCCTATCACGACCTGCTGGCGGTGACTCCCGCCTCGATCGCCTACGCGTTCACCCTGTTCGTCACCTGGTGGACGCTGCGCGGGGCCAGCGATATGGTCGGCCGCCGGCTGATCCTGTCCGCCTCCACCAATCTGCGCAACCTGCATCGGGATCCGATCCAAGTGCTCGTCGCCTCCGCGTTCTGGACCGACGGCGGCTTCCCGTGGGGCGAGATCATCATCATGCTCACGCTCATGGCGCTGGCCGAACGCTGGCTCGGTTCCCTGCGCTGGATTCTGGTGGTGGCCACCGGGCATATCGGAGCCACCCTCCTCGTGGCCTACGGCCTCACGCAGCGACTCGAGGACGGTCTGATCCCGCTGCGCGTGACCGTGGCGACGGATGTCGGCCCCAGCTACGGAATCTCGGCCATGCTGGGCGCGCTGACCTTCCGGCTGCGCGGCCCCGCCCGCTGGATCTGGGCTGTGGGACTGGTGATCTGGTGGGGAGCCGCGCTGTGGCACGGCCGCACGTTCACCGACTACGGCCACTTCTTCGCGCTGCTGATCGGCCTGACCGTCGGCGCCATCGCGGTCGGGCTCTCGCACCGATTCGTGAAGGTCATGGCGCGCAAGGCATCCGGGGCCAAGGGCAAGAACTCCGGGGGCAAGACGGCCGCGCGCGCCGGCGGAGGCTCAGAGTCCGACCGGTTCCCCGCCGGGAGCGCGCCCGACCGGGTCGGCGCGGGGCCCGATGCGCTGGAAGAACCGGACGGCAGGCTCGACCAGCCGCGCGGCGATCGGCCCCAGCACGGCCATCAATAGCACATAGGCCGAGGCCAGCGCCGCCAGCCGGCTGTCCACCCCGCCCATCGAAACCGCCAGTCCGGCAATGACAATGGAGAACTCACCGCGCGCCACCAGCGCCGCGCCCGCACGCGCGCGACCCATCCGCCGAATGCCCTGCCGTTTGGCCGCCCACCAACCGGTGCCGAGCTTGGTGAGCGCGGTGATCACCGCCAGCGCCACCGCCCAGCCCAGCACGGGCGGGATGGCCGTGGGATCGGTATTGAGCCCGAAGGCCACGAAGAATATGGCCGCGAACAGATCTCGCAGCGGTTCCAGGAGTTTCGCCGCCTCGTGCGCCGTCGATCCGGAGATGGCGATGCCCAGCAGGAATGCGCCCACCGCCGCGGACACATTGAGCGCCGAGGCGATTCCGGCCACCAGCAGCGCCGCCCCGAGCAGTTTCAGCAGGAAGACCTCATTGTCGTTGCTGTCCACCACCGACGACACATAGCGGCCGTAGCGCAGCGCCACCACCAGCACCACGGTGATGGCCAGCAGCGCGATGGCGAGCGATTTCGCCCCGGCGGCGAAGCTCAGCCCGGCCAGCATCATGGTGAGAATGGGCAGGTACACCGCCATGGCCAGATCCTCGAACACCAGGATGGACAGGATCACCGGGGTTTCGCGGTTACCCAGCCGCCCCAGGTCGTTGAGCACCTTGGCCACGATCCCGGACGAGGAGATGTAGGTGACGCCGCCCATGGTGACCGCGCCGACCGCGCCCCAGCCGAGCAGCAGCGCCACCACCGCGCCCGGGGTGGCATTGGCGACGATGTCGACCAGGCCCGCCACCCAGGAGCGGCGTAATCCGGTCACCAATTCGGCTGCGGTGTACTCCAATCCGAGCAGCAACAGCAGCAGCACCACGCCGATCTCACCGGCCAGATGACCGAATTCGGCGGCGGCCTGCATTTCGACGATGCCGCCCTTGCCGAAGGCGAGACCGCCCAGCAGATACAGCGGGATGGGCGACATGCCGAAGCGGGCGGCGATCCGGCCCAGCATGCCGAGCGCGAACAAGATCGCGCCGAGCTCGACGAGGGCTAGACCGGTTGGATCCACAGTCTCAGCCGTCGGCCAGGATGCGGGCGGCCGCGTCCAGCCCGTGCGGGGTGCCGACGACCACCAGCAGATCGCCGGAGTCGAGCACGAAGTCCGGTCCGGGCGAGGGATGCAGCTGCCCGGCGCGCATGATGGCGACAATGGACGCCTTGGTGCGGGTGCGCATCCCGGTCTCGCCGAGCATGCGGCCCTGATACGGCGAATTGCTGCCGATGGGTAGCTGCCGGGTGGTGATCCCGGGTAGGTCCCGGTGATCCTCCTTGAGGCTCTCCACCAATTGCGGCGCGCCGAGCAGATTGGCCATGACGGCGGCCTCGTCGGTGGTGAGCGGCACTTGCGCCAGGCAGGCGTCCGGGTCGTCGAGCTGGGAGACGATGAGGTCGATCCCGCCGTCCCGGTGCGCCACCACCCCTATCCGGCGGCCCGCCCGGACCTCGAAATCCTTGCGCACTCCGATACCGGGCAGGGCTGTCACATCGACGTTCACCGGTCCAGATTAGGACAGACCGCGCAGTTTGCGGTGGAACGGGGCAACCCGGGGCCGGGTATCGGTCACTCGGCGGTGAGCGGTGCGAAGTGCCCGTCCGCGGCGGGCAGGTAGTCGGTCACCTCGGTCACTGCGGTGAGCGGCAGCGGGCCGTAGAGGTGCGGGAATCGCATGGACTCGGGATCGGACGGCACGCCCGGCTCCCAGCGCAGCGGGGCGTCGAGGGCGTGCGGATCCAGCCACAGCAGGACCAGGTCCTGCCGCCCGGCGAACAACCGGTTGGCGGGAAAGTGCGCTTGATGCGGCGCGGACAGGTGGATGAAGCCGACTTCCGCCAGCGACGGCGCGAGGTACTCCCCCACCGTCTGCGCGGCCGCCCAGTCGTCGCGAGTGCAGATGTGTACCAAGGTGTCCGGTGCTGCGTCGTCCGGCGTGGTGTCCGACATGATCCCCATCCGCTCCGCGTTCTCGTCCGAAGCCGCAGTCTATCGGCCTCAGAAGGGCGCGGGGCGCGCGATGTGCACCGAGACGTCGTTGACGCCCACCCGTGCGGGCGCGAACCGGCCGACCGCGCGCGCCCCGACCGCCGCATCGGTGGTCCACACGCTCACGCAGGGCGCGGCGGGCGGGCGCAGGGCGAGTTCGAAGGCCTCGCCGGCATCGGCGACCCGCACCACGGGCAGCACCGGGCCGAGGGTCTGGCGGGTCAGCACCGACATGGCGGGATCGACATCGGCGAGCACGGTGGGTTCGAAGACGTGCCCGGAGCCGGTGCCGCCGCAGCACAGCCGCGCGCCCTTGAGCAGGGCGTCGCGCACCTGGTCGCGGACGATGCCGACCTGGGCCGCCGAGGTCATCACCCCGGCGCCCGCCTCCTCGCCGTCCAGGGGTTCGAAGGCGGCGGCCTCGTTCACCAATTTGCCGACAAATACGTCATAGACGGCAGACTCGACATAGATCCGCTCTACGCAATTGCAGCTTTGCCCACTGTTCGCCAGCCCGCCCAGGGCAATACAGGCCGCGGCCTGATCCAGGTCCGCGTCGGCCAGCACCACGGCCGCGGACTTGCCGCCGATATCGAGGCAGCACGGGATGAGCCGCCCGGCCGCGCGCAGCGCCACCACCTTGCCGGTGTCCGCGCTGCCGG
Organism: Nocardia sp. NPDC127526; assembly: GCF_042672265.1. NCBI lineage: Bacteria > Bacillati > Actinomycetota > Actinomycetes > Mycobacteriales > Nocardiaceae > Nocardia > Nocardia sp. NPDC127526. The sequence continues at coordinate 62,004 of NZ_JBHXVO010000031.1, forward strand.
TGAAGCGCACATAGTCGACGCTGTCGAGCACCGCCGGTCCGGCCTCGTGCCCGGCGACCGTCTCGAAAACCGCTGGGGCGCCGATACTCGCCCAGCCCGCGGTCACCGCGCGCATGGTCAGCGGCGTCTCCGAGGACGGCTTCACCACCACCGCGGCCCCGGCCGCCAGCGCCGGCACGGCGTCGAATATCGCCAGCGCCAAGGGATACGTCCACGGCCCGACCACCCCCACCACCGAGCACAAGTGGTTCGCGAGGACCAATTGCATGGAGGCGGTCGGGCGCACGGCCACCTGCGGGTGGTGGCCGCCGAGGAAATCCGCGCCGTGGGCGCGGTAGTGATCGAGAGCCTCGAGCGCGAGCGCGAACTCCGCCTCGGACTCCGATTCGGACTTGCCGGTCTCCAGGCCCAGCAGCGCGACGAGCTCATCGCGACTGTCCAGCAACCAGTTTCGGAACAAGGTCAGCCAATGGATCCGACCGACCACCCCGAGCGAGCGCCAGAGCGCGCCATTGTCCCGTAACCGATCCACGGTCGTGCGCACCTGATCCGGATCATCGGTGGGGATGGCGTCGATCACCCGGCCGTCGACGGGCGCGATCACGGTGAGCATCGGCGGACGGACCTTTCCGGAATCCGGCACCTGCATCTGGGTCGAGAGCGCTGTGCGCATGAATCTCACCGTATGGCTGGGCTTTTCGAGCGACCAGCTTGCAATCGGCCAGGAACCGACGAATATGGGCCGCAGCCAGGCAACTTACCGGCCGGTAACGCCTCGGGGACGCCCAAAGTTTGCGAGACTGCCTGAGTGACGGAAGAGTTGGGGCAACTGCGTTCCATCACCAGCACCGCCCTGCTGGCCGATTTCGCCTTGGGTCGCGGGCTCACCCTGCGCTCGGTCCTGGAGGGGACCGGGATCCGCGAAGTGGATCTGCGCGACCCGTCGTTCGAAATCACCACGGGCCAGGAATTCTCGGTCATGCGCAATGTGGTCGCCGGCATCGACGACGAGCCCGGGCTGGGCCTGCTGGCCGGGCTGCTGTGCCATCCGCCGTCCATGGGCGTGCTCGGCTTCGCGCTCATGAGCAGCTCCACCCTGCGCCACGCCATGGATATCGCGCTGCGCTACGCCGACCTGTCCTTCAGCGCCGCCCGCCACCGCCTCGAGGACCACGGCAGCCACGTGTGGGTGGTGCGCGACGACTCGCCCCTGCCCGAGGACATCCGCCGCTTCACCCTGGAGCGCGACCTCGCCGCCATCGCCACCATCCAGCAGGATCTGCTGCCCATGCGGATCCCCGCCGTGCGGGTGGAGCTGTACGTGGACCCGCATCCGATCTACGAGATGTTCGGGGCGGTCTTCGGCGTGGAGGACGTGGCCTTCTCCATGCCGCAGTCGCGCATCAGCTTCCAGGCCAGCACCCTGGAAACGCCACTACCCCAGGCGAATCTGTCCACCGCGCGGTTCTACGAGCAGCAGTGCGCCGACCTCATGGAGAGCCGCCGCAGCCGCAGCGGGCTGAGCGGGCGGGTGCGTCAGCTGCTCATCCGGCACGGCGGCTCCGCGGACCAGTCCCGCATTGCCGCCGACCTGGATGTCAGCGTGCGCACCCTGCGCCGCCGCCTCGCCGAGGAGGGCACCACCTTCCGGGAGCTGAGCACCGAGACCGTCGGCATGCTCGCCGAGGAGCTGCTGATCGCGGGGCTGACCGTGGAGCAGGCCGCCGAACGCCTCGGCTACTCCAGCGTGTCCGCCTTCGCCTCCGCCTTCCGCTCCTGGAAAGGACAGTCCCCCGGACATTTCGGACGTTTGCACCGCGGCCGGGCCAGCGTCCGCGCGCACTGACCGTCGCGGCCGCATATTCGGCGCGCGGCAAGGTGCCGTCACCGCTCGGGAACGTGTGCCAGCCGTCGATCCGACCCGCCTTCGGCGCAGCTGATCTGGTAGACCGGCTGACAGACCAGCCCTACCCGACCGTGCGAGGACCCAGTGAACCCATCCGTGATCATGTCCGCCCGTGATATCGAGTTCCTGCTCTACGACTGGCTCGACGTGACCGCGCTGACGGAGCGGGAACGCTTCGCCGACCACTCCCGCGACACCTTCGACCAGGTGCTGCGGCTGTGCCAAGACCTCGCCACCACCTATTTCGCGCCGCACAATCGCGAGAACGACCTGTCCGAGCCCACCTTCGACGGTGAGCGCGTGCACATCATCCCCGCGGTGAGCAAGGCCCTGCGCGCCTTCACCGATGCCGGATTGGTCGGCGCGGCAATGGATTACGAGATCGGCGGCATGCAGCTGCCGCACGTCGTGCACTCCGCGTGCATGACGTGGTTCCACGCCGCCAATGTCGGCACCACGTCGTATCTGCTGCTCACCGCCGCCAATGCCAATCTGCTGGCCGCCCACGGCAGCCCGGAGCAGATCGACACCTTCGTGCGACCCATGCTGGAGGGCCGCAACTTCGGCACCATGGCCCTGTCGGAACCGCACGCCGGATCCAGCCTCGCCGACATCACCACCCGCGCCGTCCCCCAGGACGACGGCACCTACCGGCTCTTCGGCCGCAAGATGTGGATTTCCGGTGGCGATCACGAGCTTTCGGAGAACATCGTCCACCTGGTGCTGGCCCGCATCCCCGGCGCACCCGAGGGCACCCGCGGCATCTCCCTGTTCATCGTGCCCAAATACCTGCCGGGCGAAGCGGGTTCGACCGGCGAGCGCAACGACATCGTGCTGGCGGGCATCAACCACAAGATGGGCTGGCGCGGAACCGTCAATACCGCACCGGTCTTCGGCGACGGCAACTTCACCCCCGGCGGCAAACCCGGGGCCATCGGCTACTTGGTCGGCGAGCCGAATCACGGTCTGGCGCAAATGTTCACCATGATGAACGAGGCCCGCATCGGCGTCGGCCTCACCGCCACCGCGCTCGGCTACACCGGCTACCTGAAAGCGCTCGACTACGCCCGCAACCGCCCCCAGGGCCGCCCGATCGGCGCCCGCGGCGGCGCCCAGGTCCCCATTGTCGACCACCCCGACGTGCGGCGCATGCTGCTCGCCCAGAAGTCGTATGCCGAAGGCGCACTGGCCCTTCAGCTCTACTGCGGCAAACTCGTCGACGACCAGCGCACCGCCCCCGCCCCCGCCGATCGCACCCGCGCCGCCACCCTCCTGCGCATCCTCACCCCCATCGCCAAGAGCTGGCCGAGCCAGTGGTGCCTGACCGCCAACGACCTGGCCATCCAGGTCCACGGCGGCGCCGGCTACACCCGCGACTACGACGTGGAACAGCACTACCGCGACAACCGCCTCAACCCCATCCACGAGGGCACCCACGGCGTCCAGAGCCTCGACCTGCTGGGCCGCCAGGTCACCCTCGACAACGGCGCGGCCCTGACCACTCTGCTGGAGACGATGGCCGCCACCGTGAGCACCGCCCGCGCCGCCGCCGACCCCGAGCTCACCGCCTTCGCCGCCGCCTTGGACTCCGCCACCACCCGCCTGGCCACCACCACCGCGGCCCTGTGGCGCGACGCCGACCCCGTCACCGCCCTCGCGAATTCAGCCGCCTACCTGGAAGCCTTCGGCCACGTGGTCCTCTCCTGGATCTGGCTCGAACAAGCCCTCGCCGCCACCCCCCGAACCGACGACTTCGCCCTCGGCAAGCGCGCCGCCGCCCGCTACTTCTTCCACTGGGAATTGCCGCGCACCTCCACACTGTTCGATCTCCTGGATTCCCGCGATCGAACCACCCTCGACCTGGACCCATCGTGGCTGTGAGCTTGCTGTCTCGTACTCATAGGGTTACGCAATCGGAGTGTGGGTGTCGGGGTGCGCGGGTAGTCTCCCGGTAGACAACTCGATCAGCGTGTTCGGCGGAGAGCCCGGTGGGCTTCACGGCGTTTTTCCCTTGCCGCCCGGGCCTGTTCGCTTTCAGCGAAACCCCAGGTCGTGTTAGGCAAAACACACGGGAAACTCCTCGGGAACAAAGACCTCCCGCCGAACGTCTGACAGAGTAGTCATCAACCACTGCTGGGAAGTAGCGGTAGCGAGGCTCACAGAGTGGACTGTGGGCCCCACACCAGGCAAACGGTGCGCGAGCGCCGGGAGCCAGGACGGAGGAGTCATGCCAGGAACCCTGACAAGCACCCCACTGACCGCGGTCGACCGTTGTGACCGCTGCGGGGCAGGCGCACGCGTGCGTGCGACCCTTCCCGGTGGTGGCGAGTTGCTCTTCTGCCAGCATCACGCCAATGAGCACATGGATCGTCTCCGTGAGCTCGAAGCCGTGATCGACACGGAGTCGGCACCGGCGCTTTCATAGCTCCTCCACCTCGCGGGTGGTGCGCCATCCCGAGGGGTCCGCTCGACAATTGAATCTTCCCAACAGAAAAACCCCGCAGCGGGCGATCGAAAGATCGCCCGCCGCGGTCGTTTCGGGGGGGGAAGTGGCGGCGATCGCGGGATCGCCGCCACAGCCTTTCGGGGCGTCGCGTTTGGCGGGCAGGGGGGAGATGTGCCTTCCCGGTGGGCGACAACATGGGATGGATCACGCGAATTGCCATGTGCACGGTGGGTTGAAAATCGGGTACAACGGTCGTCTGTTGCTACGACCTAGGAGTTCAGCTGCCTGCCGTACACGCCACCTATCTACCCGATCGCCATCAGTTCGCCTTGTGGTCGTGGACCGGGAACGGTTCCGGATCCGCGCCGCGCGGCGTCGGTGAGCTGGAGACGCTGTCGCTGGCCGTGCCGTCCGAGGGGCGGATCGCGGTGGCCGAGGTCGAGTGCGCGCTGGTCGAGCCGGAGCAGTTGGCGGGGCTCGAGCTGGGCGAGACCGGGGCCTCGGTCGGGGCGTGGCGGGCCGCGCTGAGCGGAGAGATCGCCGCGAGCGAGTTGCCGGCCGCGGCGCACGCGGTGCCGAACGCGGCCGGGACGGCCATTGTGGCGGGCGAGCGGGCGCTGCGGGTGCTACAGGACACCGTGGCGGTGAGCGGGGAGCTGCGGGCCGGATTGAAGGCCGAGCTGCGGTCCTATCAGGCGCGGGGAATCACCTGGTTGCGGGAGACGGGGGCGGCGCACGGCGGGGCGGTGCTGGCCGATGAGATGGGGCTGGGCAAGACCGTGCAGGCGATCGGGTATCTGCTGGGGCGGAGCGGGGAGGGGCCGCAGCTGGTGGTTTGTCCGACCTCCCTCGTCGGGAACTGGGCGCACGAGATCGAGCGGTTCGCGCCCGGGCTGCGGCCGGTGACCTGGCGGGGCGGGGACGCGCCGGAGGCGGCGGCGGGGACGATCGTGGTGACCGGGTATCCGACACTGCGGGGGCACGGCGGGGCGCTGGCCGGGCAGCGGTGGGCCAGTGTGGTTTTCGATGAGGCGCAGGTGCTGAAGAATCCGCGCACGCAGGTGGCGAAGGCGGCGCGGGCGATTACCGCGGATGTGCGGATCGCGCTCACGGGGACGCCGGTGGAGAACCATCTCGACGAGCTGTGGGCGCTGCTGAATCTGACCGTGCCGCAGGCGTTCACGCACAAGGCGCAGTTCCGGCGGCGGTTCGTGAAGCCGATTCACGAGGGGTCCGCGGCGGCGGTGATCCGGTTGCGGGACGCGCTGGAGCCGGTGGTGCTGGCGCGCCGCAAGGCGGATGTGGCGTCGACGCTGCCGCCGAAGATCCACAGCGATCTGATCTGCGATCTCACCGCCGAGCAGGAGCGGCTCTACGACGAGCTGCTGGCGCGGGCGGAGGAGGCGGGCTTCGGATCCGGTGCACAGCGCAATGCCCGGGTGCTGGCGGTGCTCACCGAGTTGAAGCAGGTCTGCAATCATCCGGGCCTGGTCACCGGTGATCTCGACGAATTGTCCGGGCGCTCCGGGAAATTCGATGTGTGCACCGATATTCTCGCCAACAATCTCGACACCGGGTCGCCCACTTTGGTGTTCACCCAGTACCGCCGCACCGGTGAGCTGCTGGTGCGGCAGTGCGCAGAGCGGTTCGGGGTGACGGCGCCGTTCTTCCACGGCGGGCTGAAGCAGTCCGAGCGCTCGGAGTTGGTGCGGAGCTTCCAATCCCCGGATGGCCCACCGATTCTGGTGCTGAGCCTGAAGGCGGCGGGCACCGGCCTGACCCTGACCCGCGCCGCCGACGTCGTGCACTTCGACCGCTGGTGGAATCCCGCCGTGGAAGCGCAGGCTTCCGATCGCGCCCACCGCATCGGGCAGACGCGCACGGTCACCGTCACCACCCTCACCTCGGGCACCACCATCGAGGAGCACATCGCCGGGATGCACGACCGCAAGTCGGCGCTCACCGACCTGACCGACACCAGCGGTATCGCGGCCCTGGCCCGCCTCGACGACGACCGCCTGCTCGACCTGCTGCGCCGAAAGCGAGGCAACTGATGCCCGACAACGAATTCGGCTACACCACATGGGGTATGGACTGGGTGCGGCTGGCCGAGCCGCTGCAGGTCAGCAAGCCCGAGCCGATGCTTCCCCGCGCTCGCAGCATCGCCCGCAACAATCTCGTGCAGACCGAGATCACCGGCGCCACGGTGCGGGCCACCATTCATCGCGGTTCGGAAGCCTCGGTGACCTACTTCGAGGTGGCGCCGCTCCCGGCTGCCGCGGTGCGCGCGATCGCGGAGCTGGTGCCGGGCGATGCGGTCACGCTCACCGATGAGCATCGTGCGGCGATCGCCGCCGCCGGAATCACGGTGTCGCCCAAGCTGTCCGCCATCGACTGCTCCTGTCGCGCCCGCAATGAGCGCTGCCTGCACATGCTCGCCACCTGCTACGCGGTGGCCAGGGCCGTCGACGAGAACCCCTGGCTCGCTTTGGATCTCCAGGGATATGGGCGGATCCTCCGGGGTGGCGGCGAGCCAGCCGACGACGAGACAGCGGCCGATGCCCCGGCGGCGCGCTGGACACCGATCGACACCCTGGATCCCGCAACCTTTTTCGAGGTCCCGGTCGCCTAGCCGGGCCTAGCGCACCTGCCGCAGGCTGGTCGGCCGCACCGGCTCGCGGCAGTGCGCGCACACCGTCACGGGTTCGAGGACAGCACCGCAGTCATGCTCGAAGACCAGCGGCGGCGCACCCTCGGTGACATAGCGGTCGCCCCAGTTCATGAGGTTGAGCAGCACCCAGTGCAGCGCCTGCCCGGATTCGCTGAGCACGTACTCGTAGCGCGGCGGATGTTCCTGATACGGCTTCCGCTCCAGCAACCCGACCTCCTCGAGCTTGCGCAAGCGCGTGGTGAGGATGTCGCGGCTCGCCCCGGTATTGCGGGCGATCTGGTCGAATCGATTGACCCCCAGCATGATCTCGCGCACCGCGAGCAGGCTCCAGCGCTCGCCGACGACCTCGAGCGCATTGGCGATCGAGCACGCGCGGGCTTCGGACGGCACCGCCACCTCCTCGTTCAAGGTAAGTCTGGATTTCCAACTTACCTCATGTCATAGTGAGTTGGACTTTCCAACTCACTAAGGAGTGCATGTCATGAGCGAATCCGGCGTCAAGATCGACGGCAGCACCGTCTTCGTCACGGGCGCGAACCGCGGTCTCGGGCGGGCCGTCGCGCGCGCCCTGACGGAGCGCGGCGCGGCGACCGTCTATGCGGGAGTCCGCGATCCGAGCAGTGTCACGGACCCGGATCTGATTCCGGTGCAACTGGATACGACCGATCCGGCGGCGGTGGCGGCCGCGGCCGCGCGGTGCGGCGACACCACGCTGCTCATCAACAATGCAGGCATCAGCCGGCCGGGCAGCATTACCGCCGCGACCACCCTCGACACCGCGCGCGACGAGATGGAAACCAACTACTTCGGCACCCTGCGCATGAGCCAGGCGTTCGCGCCCATCCTCGCCGCGAACGGCGGCGGTGCGCTGGTGAACGTGCTGTCGGTGCTGGCGTGGGCCAGCCTGCCGTCGGTTCCGGCCTACTGCGCATCCAAATCCGCCGCCTGGTCCCTCACCAATGGCCTGCGTCTCGCGTTGCGGGAGCAGGGCACGCTGGTGGTCGGCGTGCACGCCTCTTTCATCGACACCGATATGGCGGCCCGGGTCGACGTCCCCAAGAGCTCCCCCGCCGACGTCGCGACGGCCATACTCGACGCCGTCGAGTCCGGCGCGCCCGAAGTGTTCGCCGATGATCTCACGCGCCGCGCGCGAGCCGCGCTCTCCTCGAACACCCTCGGGGTGCCCGTGCGCTGAGGCGCGACGGCTGCGGGTTCGCTACGGCCGTCGCGCGCGGAAGCGGAACATGGTTGCGGCGGTTTCGATTTCGATATCGGTGAAGCCGATGCGAGTGAGCCGCTCGGAGAGCGTCGCGGGCGGCACCGGGACACAGGTGTCGCCCAGGTGGATGAGCCGGAAGAACGGGTTGTCCAACCCGTCGGTGCCCGCGAATACGCCGTCGGGCCGCAATACCCGGAACGCCTCGGCGAACAAATCGTCCTGCCGCGCCGGCGAGGGCACATGATGCAGCATGGTGAAGCAGACGACCGAGCTGAATTCCTTGTCCGGCAAGGGCATTGCGGTGCCATCGCCCTCGATGACCCGCAACCGGCCGCCCTGCTCGCGGCGCAGTCTCGTGGCGAGCGCGGCATCGATCTCCAGGCATGTGGATCCCCGGCGGCATTCGGCACCGCACCGGCACCTACGAAGGCGCGATCATGCGCGGGATCTACCTGGATCCGGCGCGCACCCCGCTCGCCTTCGAACAGCCGACCATGCTCCGGGTGAGCCGCCTGCTGCACGATCTCTTCGACCATCTGACCGCCGACACCACCACCCCCGCCCAGCGTGAGCGCGCCGAAGCCGTCATCTTCGACCTCATCACCCCCGTCGAAGTCGTCCCGCTCGGCGCACGGCTGCCCGAAGACGCGCGCGCCCGCCAGGTCGCCCGGATTCTGCTCGCCGATCCCGCCGACCCCCGCACCCTCACCGAACTCGCCGCAGCGGCGGCCACGAGTCCCCGCACCCTGGCCCGCGTCTTCCTGGCCGAGACCGGAATCACCTTCGGCCACTGGCGAACCCAGATCCGCCTGGCGGCCTCCCTGCCCCTGCTGGCCGCCAACCTGCCCCTGGCCCGGATAGCCGAACGAGTCGGTTATGCCACGCCCAGCGCCTTCGTGGCCGCCTTCCACCGCGAGGTGGGCATCTCCCCCGGCCGCTACTTCACCCGCTGACCCGGCCGCCGCGAACCTGTCACACCCCAGGGCTACCGTGACCGGTATGGCTCCATCGGACTACGCGTTCACCGCCACCCTCTGGGAGTGGGAAGGCCCCGCGGCGTGGCATTTCGTCAGCCTGCCCGAGCCGATGGCCGATGAGATCGAGGAGCTACACGGGCACCGCGCGGCCGGTTTCGGCTCGATCCGGGTGAAGGTGACCGTGGGCGGCAGCCGCTGGTCGACCTCCCTGTTCCCCGATACCAAACGCGGCACCTACATCCTGCCGATGAAGAAGCCGGTGCGGATGGCCGAGGGCCTCGAGGCGGGCGATTCGGTGCGGGTCGAACTCGAGATCGCCTGACGCCCACCCAGCCGTTGCCCTGCCCGAATTCGAACGCCGCGCCGAGAGAACGCCTCGCCGAAGTCCGCCATGTCATTCCGGCGTGCTCTTGGCCGGAATCCACGAAAACCGTTGATGTGCAGACAGTGTGGATCCCGGCCAAAAAGCGCGCCGGGATGACGGGTCGCGCGATGACGGGGTCCTAGAGCCGGCGGAGCGCGGCGATGCGCTCGGTCAACTGGTCTGCGGTGGCCAGGGCGGTCGGGGGCCCGCCGCATTCGCGGCGCAGTTCGCCGTGGATGACGCCGTGCGGTTTGCCGGTGCGGTGGTGGTGCATGGCCACCAGGGAGTTGAGTTCGCGGCGGAGTTCGGAGAGCCGGTCGGCGGTGGCGGCGCGCTCGGCCGCGGCGGCGACGCTGGGGCCGTCGGGTCTGGGGGCTTCGGCGAGGGCCGTGCGCTCCTGGAGCTGGCGGGTTTGGCGGTCGCGCAGCAGGGCGCGCATCTGGTCGGCGTCGAGCAGACCGGGAATGCCTAGGTAGTCGGCTTCCTCGTCGCTGCCGGAGAAGGTGGCGGTGCCGAAGGAGTCGCCGTCGTAGATGACCTGGTCCAGTTCGGCGTCGGCGGCCAGAGCGATGAACTTCTTCTCCTCCTCGCCGGGCTCGTCCTTCTGACGATTGGCGTCGATGAGCAGTTCGTCGTCGAGATCGCTCTTCTCGCGATGCGGCTTGCCGATGACGTGATCGCGCTGGAGTTCCAGCTGGGCGGCCAGGTCGAGCAGGACCGGGACCGAGGGCAGGAAGACGCTGGCGGTCTCGCCGCTCTTGCGGGCGCGCACGAAGCGGCCGATGGCCTGGGCGAAGTAGAGCGGGGTGGAGGCGCTGGTGGCGTAGACGCCGACGGCCAGGCGGGGGACGTCGACGCCCTCGGACACCATGCGGACGGCGACCATCCACGGATCGGTGTTGTTGGAGAACTCGCCGATGCGGTCGGAGGAGTCGGGATCGTCGGAGAGGATGACGGCCGGTTTGGTTCCCGAGATGTGTTCCAGCAGTTCGGCGTAGTCGCGGGCCTTGTCCTGGTCGGTGGCGATGACCAGGCCGCCGGCGTCGGGCATGCCGGTGGCGCGCAGCTGGCGCAGACGGGTGTCGGCGGCTTGCAGGACCTTCGACATCCAGTCGCCGGCCGGATCGAGGGCGGTGCGCCAGGCGCGCGCGGTCTGCTCGGCATTGAGCGGTTCGCCGAGGCGGGCGGAGTACTCCTCGCCCGCGCTGTCTCTCCAGTGGGCTTCACCGGAGTAGGCGAGGAAGACCACGGGCCGCACGACGCCGTCGGCGAGGGCTTCGGAGTAGCCGTAGGTGTGGTCCGCGCGGGACTTCTCGAATCCGGATTCGTCGACCTCGTAGGTGATGAACGGGATCTTGGAGTCGTCGCTGCGGAACGGCGTACCGGTCAGGTGCAGCCGCCGGGTCGCATCGCCGAAGGCCTCCTCGACCGCCTCACCCCAGCTCTTGGCGTCGCCGGCGTGATGGATCTCGTCCATGATGACCAGCGTGCGCCGGTTCTCGGTGCGCACCCGATGCTTGAACGGGTGCGAGGCGATCTGGGCATAGGTCACCACCACACCGTGGTAATCCGACGACGTCGACCCGGTGGAGTTGGAGAAGTTGGAGTCGAGCTGGATGCCGATCCGCGCCGCCGAGGCCGCCCACTGATGCTTGAGATGCTCGGTCGGCGCGACCACGGTCACCTGGTCGACGGTGCGGTCGGTGAGCAGTTCGGCGGCCACCCGCAGCGCGAAAGTCGTCTTACCGGCACCCGGAGTCGCGACAGCGAGGAAGTCGCGTGGCTTGCTTGTCAGATACTTGGTGAGAGCCCTGCGCTGCCAAGCACGTAATGAACCGCCACCACCCGAAGTCACTCGGTAGAGAGTAGCGATTCCCACCGACAGTCCACCAATCCGACACAGCCCCTTCGAGTGCCGCACGACACATCGCGGGTCCTGTGCCATTCGAACCGCTGGTAGGCGATGCTGTAGCCACCATGAACGCGCACGATGATCCCGGGCAACACGCCGACGTCCCCGCGCCGGGCGGGCCGAGCGTGCGCGCCGCCACACGCCTGGGCCGGGTCCGGCAGCTCGTCGTCCACGTGGCCGTGAAGGCCTGGGACGATTCCATCTTCGCCAAATCCGCCGCCGCGGCCTTCTGGCAGACGCTGTCGCTGGCGCCGCTGCTGCTCGGCCTGCTCGGCAGCCTCGGCTATGTCGGGCACTGGTTCGGCCCGGACACCGTCGACATCGTGAACTCCAAGATCATCAGCTTCAGCCGGAAGCTGTTCAGCCCCAGCGTGGTCGACGATCTGGTCGCCCCCACCGTCTCCGACGTCCTGCAACGCGGCCACGGCGGCGTGGTCTCCGTCGGCTTCGTGCTCTCGCTGTGGGCGGGTTCCTCGGCCATGGCCACCTTCGTGGACGCCATTACCGCCGCGCACGGCCAATCCGACGCCCGCCATCCGGTCTGGCAGCGCATCTTCGCCCTGCTGCTGTACGCGGGCTTCCTGATCGCCTCGGTGCTGATCCTGCCGCTGGTGGCGCTGGGCCCGTCGATGATCGGCCGGGTGCTGCCCTCGGGCTGGAAGGAACCCGGCCTGCGCCTCATCGACGGCTTCTACTACCCCGGCGTCGGCTTCCTGCTGATCATCGCCCTGACCACGCTCTACAAGCTGGCCCTGCATCGCACCCTGCCCTGGCATCGGCTCTTCGGCGGCGCGCTGGTGGCCGGCGTGTTCTTCATGGCCGCCAGCGAGGGCCTGCGCCGCTACCTGTCCTGGATCACGAAGACCGGCATCAGCTACGGCGCGCTCGCGACCCCGATCGCCTTCCTGCTGTTCACCTTCTTCCTCGGCTTCGCGGTCATTCTCGGCGCCGAATTCAATGCCAGCGTGCAGGAATTCTGGCCCGCCCGCTCCGCGCACCTGCTGCCGATCCGGGCCTGGCTGACCCGCCTGCTGCACCGCAGGACGACCACGCCGAAGGATCCGGACGACACGCCCACTCCCCCGGCGGTCGAACCGGTCGCCAAGAAACCTCGCTCCCTGCCGATCGTCCCGTAGTCCCGGCGGCGAATGGCCTACTGGCTCGTCTTCTCCGCGTACTGCGCGGCGGTGAGCAGTTCGCTGGTGCCGGTCGGCAGGACGGCGAACAGCCAGCCCGCGCCGTAGGGGTCGGAGCCGACCAGGGCCGGGTCGTCGAGGGCGGCGGTGTTGATCAGGGTGACTCGGCCGCTGGCCGGGGAGTAGATCTCGGAGACCGCCTTGGTGGATTCGACTTCGCCGCAGGGCGATCCCGCCTCCACGGTGGAGCCGACCGCGGGCAGGTCGATGTGGACGAGATCGCCGAGGGCCTCCACGGCCACGGTGGTGATGCCGACGCGGACCGGCGCGTCCGGCATGGGCGCGCCCGGCGCGAGCATGACCCATTCGTGCTCGGCGGTGTAGCTGCGGTCGTAGGGGAAGGCGTTCATGGAGGACTCCGGAATCGCTGGGCCGGTATCGGCCGGACGGGACGGTGGCCCTCCCCGCTCTGTCCTGAAACCTGAGAGTCTTCAGCCGCAGCGCGAAATACGCGGCGGCACTACACCTTCGGTATGGCTCACCGGCCGGGCCGGGTCCATTCTCCAGAGTTGCCTGGGCGCGGCGGTACTGGTGCCTGAGAGATTCCCGGGGAGGAATTTGCTCCTTCGGCGCCTCCTCGGGGAGGCTCTCCCGCCGTGCGTCATCGGCTTATTCGATTGTGCTGCCGTGACACTACCGCGTCCGGTCAGATCGCCGAAAGCAAACCGAACAGCGCCGCGTGCACCTCGCGTTCCACCTTCGGGAACTGCTTGACGAAGTCGGGCCAGAATCCGCCGTCGTCGTCGGTGGGATCGCTCGGGATGCCGCCGCGCTCCAGCCCGCATTCGAGGGTGTAGGCGTGGATATTCGGCAGCAGCGGGTTCGTGAACTGCGTGCTGAAGGTGAAGTCGTCGAATGCTCCGGTCGTGGGGTACAGACCGACGGACTGCTTCGGGATGTAGGTGGAGCGGCGCTTCGCATTCGGGTTGGGCCCCGCCGAGGTGAGGATCTCGAGCGCCATCGAATCGGCCAGCAGCCGAAGGCGTTCGTGCAGGCGTCCGCGCGGGTCCAGGACGTTGTCCGGAACGAATTCCGCGTAGGCGGTGCCGAGCAGTCCGTCGCGTCCGCCCGCGGGATTGAGGGGCGTGCGGTCGAACAGGGGATTCAGGAACGACTTTCCCGGCTCGTTCGACTGATCGGTCTCCATCCCCCACGGGAAAAGGATTGTCCTGCCGGACATGTGAACATCGACGAGATACTGAATGCGTTCGTTCGCGACGAGCGCCGCCAGATTCCGGGTCTCGGGTTCGCTCGCCGGTGACGGCCCGCGGAACACATCGGAGCAAGGATTCTTGGACACGTTGGCCGTCGGCGCGGCGGCCGCGCTGAAGTAGGTGTCGGCGTCCCAGGTGATGGCGAAGTTCCGGTTGAGGTCGACGCCCGGGCACGGGTCGGGTCTGCGGTTCTTGCGCCACATCTTGTGCAGCTGGGCGGCGCCGCGCATGCTGAAGTCCCGGCCGTCGGGATTGGCGCACGGCACGACGAAGACGTCGAATTTGTCCGCGATCGCCTGCACGCGCGCGGCCGACACCGTGTAGCCCTCGTAGACGACGCCGTCGGCATCGGTGAAGGGCGCATAGGTGATGGCCGTATTGGTCGTCGCGGCGGCGAGCAGCCGGGTGCAGAACCCGAGCAGGGCGTCGGGCGGGGCCCATTCCCGGGCGTGCACGCCGCCGGTGAACAGCACCGGAATGCGGTCGGGCGCACTGGCGTTCGCGATCTTCAGGCCGACGATGGACTTGTTGTCGTGCGTGGGGATCGGGAGCGTGAACTTGGTGGCGTGCGAGGAGAATCCCGCCGCCAGTGCCGTCACGGTGGCGTCGATGGCACTCGAAGTCTGGTAGCCCATGTCTACAGCGCTCCTTCGATCTGGCCGGAGACGGTGTCCCAGCGCTGTTTCAGCACGGCGGTATCGCACAGGACAGCGACCTCGAAGCCGTTGCCGCTCAACATGTTCACGTCCTGGGCCGAGCCGTAGGCGAGGACGCTGTGCCGACCATCGGATTCCGCGGTCGCGGTGGCCCGCACCAGCGACAGGCCACCCATGCCGGTGAGCTCCCGCATGGCGGTCTCCGTCCCGGTGATCCGCATGGCGCACAAGGCCGGTGGCTGCTCGTGCTCGGCCGCGATGGCATCGAGCCGGAGCACGGTTTGCGGTCCGACGTCCGCGATCACCTGGTCCGGGGGCACCCCGATCACCTCGATCTTGAACCGCCGCACGGCGCCCGCGGTTTCGCTCCCGTACTCGCCGTCGGCGCCCGCGACCGGCAGGCTGCCCGGCTCCCAGATGAGCAGGGCGAGCTGCACCTTGCGCACCGCCGGATCGAATTGGTTGCGGACCGTGGAAATACGATCCGTATCGTTCGCGATGGCCGCGAGCAGCGGATCATCGCGGAACAGCTCGGATTCGAACATGTCGATCACCTCCACCCGAATGATCGGCCGATCCGGCAGCCGGCGGCACGAGTAGTCAGCTACTTGTTTGCCGGCACGGTTTTCGCTGGTCCCCGCCGTGGCGGCCGCGCCGGCTCGAGTACGCTGAGCGCACCAGTCCACGACCCCGTGTCCGCTCGAACCGGAAGAAGCCGGCGATGCCCGCACACAGCGCCCACACGGTGAACGAGGCGTTCGACGCGGTTGTCGCGCGAGCCGATGATTCGATGTGGATCGTCACCACGTCGGCCGAGGGTCACCGGGCCGGGTGTCTGGTCGGTTTCGCGGCGCAGGTGAGCATCAACCCGCGGCGGTTTCTCGCCTGCCTGTCGAAAAGCAATCACACCTTTCGCATCGCGGCGCGGGCCGAGCATCTGGCGGTGCATCTCGTCTCCGCCGAGACCATCGCGCTCGCCCAGGTCTTCGGCGCCGAAACCGGCTCCGAAATGGATAAATTCGAGCATTGCGAGTGGCGGGAAGGGCCGCATGCGCTCCCGATCCTGGTGACGGCCGCGGGCTGGTTCACCGGCGAGATCCTGCAGCGCCACGATTTCGGCGACCATGTCGGCTTCCTGCTCGCGCCCACCGCGGCCCAGGCGCCGGAATCCGCGGTGCGCCCGCTCCGCTATGAGGCGATCGCGGATCTTCGTCCGGGTCATCAAGCCTGACGCCCACTCCTCGCGCGGTCAGGGGCAGTTCCCCACCGGCAATCCGGCCGGCGGCGTGTATTCGGCCCGGAACCGGGCACACCGAATCCGCAGCCCCTGTCCCACCGAGCGGCGAGGAGTGCCCGTGACCCGATTCGGATACACACAAATGACCGGGCAGAGCGGTCCGCCGCAGGACGTGGCCGACGCGATCGCGCGCTTGCCGCTGTGGGTGATTCCTGATGGCTGAGGCAGGCGCGGCGCAATACGTTCCCCCCGACGCGGATCTGGGCAAATTGCGGGAGGCGTCCCGCGACTGCCACGGGTGCGATCTCTATCGCCATGCGACACAGACGATCTTCGGCGAAGGACCCGCGAGCGCCGAGATCGTCATGGTCGGTGAGCAACCCGGCGATCGGGAGGACCGCGAGGGGCACCCCTTCGTCGGGCCCGCCGGCGGACTGCTGGATCGCGCGCTGGCCGAGGCCGGAATCGACCGTGAGCGTGTGTATCTCACCAATACGGTCAAGCACTTCAAGTTCGAGGAACGCGGAAAGCGGCGCATTCACAAGCAACCCGGCCGCACCGAGATCGTGGCCTGCGCGCCGTGGTTCGAAGCCGAACTGCGGGCCGTCCAGCCGCGGCTGATCGTGTGCCTGGGCAGCGTCGCCGCGAAAGCGATCCTCGGATCATCCTTCCGGGTCACGGCCCACCGCGGGCAACTCGTCGACGCACCCGACCCGCCCGGGCACGCCGTGATCGCGACCGTGCACCCGGCGTCGGTGTTGCGCGCCACCGACCGCGCCGCCGCCTACGCCGAGTTCGTCGCCGACCTGAAGAAGGTCCGCGCGGCGCTCACCTGAGGCTGGACAAGTGGCCGGTGCATGAAACGCGCCTGCGATTCGAGCCCGGAATGGCTGGTCTCGGAGTTGCCGAACATCGGGATGTCGACGAATCCCATGGACAGATACAGCGATTGGGCCTCGATCATGAAAGTCGCGGTCTCCAAGCGCGCGGTCCGGAACCCGAGGGCGGCGGCATCGCACACGAGCCGGTCGAGCAGGGCGCGGGCAATGCCGGCGCCCCGAGCCGCCGGGCGGACATACATCCGCTTGATCTCCGCGACGGCCGAATCGATCGGTTCGAGCGCGCCCAGCCCGACCGCATCGCCGCCCGTGAGGGCGACCAACAGGCGCCCCCGCGGGCCCAGCAGTTCCGGCAGCTTGTCCCGGAACAGGATACGGTGGCGTGCGACCACGGCCGCACGGTCTTCGGAGACCGCACCGCGCTCGGCCAGCTCATCGACGCACCACCACACGTATTCGTCCACCAATGGCGCGATCACCGCGTAGGCGTCCTCGACCGGTTCGGACAGCGCCACGATCACCACGTCGCTCATTCCCACCCTCCTGCCGCGCTGCGCCGTCCACTCCTTGTCGACAGCGTCCTGAAAGGGCTATAACGGGTTGGCGGGCAACAGCGTTCGATGCATGCGGGGAACCGTCCGAATGGAGTCGGCAGATGCCAGGTTTCGATCCGACCGGAATTCGTGTCGTGCTGTGCGACATCTTCGGCACCACGGTGGACTGGTACACCGGGGTCAGTACGCAAACCGCCGAGATCGGGCGAGAGGCCGGTGTGTCGCTGGACGGCGGCGCGTTCGCCTCGGCCTGGCGGGATCTCTATCTGCCCGCCATGCGGCGAGTCGATACCGGTGAGCGGGCGTGGGCCTATCTCGACACCCTGCACCGCGAATCACTCGAGGAACTGATCGGAACCCGGGGCTGGGCACAAGAATTCGATGAGGAAGCCCGCCGCCGGATGGTCCGCAGCTGGCATCGGCTCCCTGCCTGGAAGGACGCCGCCGACGGCTTGCAACGGCTCCGCGGGAAGTACACGGTGGCGGCGCTGTCCAACGGCGGGTTCGCCCTGCTGACGGCCTTGATCAAGGCCGAGTCGCTGCCTTTCGACTGCATCCTGTCCGCCGAGCTGGCGCGCGCCTACAAGCCCGCCGCGGCCGCGTACCTGAAGGCGACCGAGTTGCTCGACGTGGAGGCGTCGGAAGCGCTGATGGTGGCCTGCCACGGCTGGGATATCGACGGCGCTCGCACAGCGGGTCTCCGCACCGCATTCCTGGAGCGGCCCCTGGAAAAGGGGCCGCACACACCGGCCGACCGCAGCGCCGAGGTGACCAGCGACCTGTCCGTCACCAGCTTCACCGAACTGGCCGAGACTCTCGGCTGCTGACGGCGGCCGGTCGGCGCGGAGACCGCCGGAAGGTCAGGCGAGCAGGGCGCGGGTGGCGGGAACGACGTCGCCGATCCAGCGGCGGAGCTGGGTGTCGTCGGCGGACTCCGGCCAGTACACGAAGGTGTCGAAGCCGGTCTCCGTGGCGAAATCGGCCAAGATGCGGGCCCAGCCCGCGGCATCGGTGCGAATCGGTTCCTCACCGCGCAGGGTGACCGGCCCCGGCGTCTCGGTGATCGTCCCGACGAGCTGCGCCATCCGGGTGATATCGGCCGGCTTGCGACCCGCGTCGATCGCGGCCGCGGAGATGATGTCCTGCGTCGCTTGCCATTTCTCGTACGGCAGGTAGTGCGGAATGGGCGCGGCCCACCCGTCGGCGATGCGCCCGGTGAGCGCATTGGCCTTCGGACCGACGCTCCCGAACCAGATTCCCACCGGATGGGCGGGCGCGGGCCCGGACTGCACACCCTTCACGGTGTAGTGCGTACCTTCGACTTTCACCTTGGTCCCCGGATGCCACATGGCGCGAATGACCGCGGTGGCCTCCTCCAGCGCCTGCAACGCTTCAGGATTCGACCGCACCGGCCCGCCCATGGCACCGATAGCGGGCCAGAAAGCCCCCGCCCCCAAAGCGAGCTCGAACCGCCCACCACTGAGCAGATCCAAGGTCGCAGCCTGCTTCCCGAGCATCGCGGGCCCCCGCAACGGCAGGCTCGCCACATCCGGAAACACCCGCAGCCGTTCGGTTTCCGTCAACACCGTGGCAATCACCGCGAAGGTGTCGGCCAGTCCCCCGGAGTACGGGTGGTCCTGAATCCCGAGCAGGTCCAGCCCTTCCCGGTCCGCCACCTTCGCCATCGCACGCAGCTGCGGCAGCTCGGACGCCGTCGGCGCCAACTGAATACCGAATTGTAGATTCACACCGCGATCATGCCAGCCGCGTCAGCGCACCGTCATCTGCGAACCAGCGGCACCCGGGGACGGCGACGGCGGCCGGGAACCGGCGGGCGCGAGACCCGGGAGCGGCCGTAGCGCAGCAGTTCCATCAGCAGGTCCTCCGCGGCGCGGAATCGCGTGAGGTCGACCCGGAGCCGCCATACGAGGTCCGGATCGCCGGGTTCGAGCACCGTCGTGCGCACCGGCAGCACGTAGGCCGCGATGCCCGCGTCGACGAGGGCGAAAAGCACTCGGTAGACCTGGGATTCGGGCAGGTCCGCGAGGACGCCCCAGGTGCGGGCGTGCAGGCCGTTGGTCAGTCCGCGGGCGGGGACCCAGTGTGTGGCGGCACGTGAGGCCGACCAGGGATCGGGGACTTCACGTGCCGCGGTCATCGCGCCCAATCATTCGACGAGGTATCGATGGGACCGGTCAGTCCTTCTTCATCATCTCGTAGATGCGCTTGCATTCCGGGCAGACCGGGGAG
Source organism: Nocardia sp. NPDC127526 (assembly GCF_042672265.1). Lineage (NCBI taxonomy): Bacteria > Bacillati > Actinomycetota > Actinomycetes > Mycobacteriales > Nocardiaceae > Nocardia > Nocardia sp. NPDC127526. The sequence continues at coordinate 81,445 of NZ_JBHXVO010000031.1, forward strand.
CCGGGCTTGGGGGATTTGGTCACCGGGAAGACTTCGCCGCAGAGGGCAACGACGTGGGTGCCCATGACGGCGCTCTCGGCGATCTTGTTCTTCTTCACGTAGTGGAAGAACTTGGGGGTGTCGTTGTCGGTCGACTCGTCGGTGGTCGTATCCGGGCGTACCAGGGTGTCTGCGCTCACCTGATCCATGATGCCAGGATGCCCGGGGCGGGAGCACGCAACCACCGGCATGTGACTTCGACAGGCTGTAGTGGAAGACTCGGGGGTATGCAGCGCGACGGCGATTCCGAGGCCGAGGTTGGCGGCGGTGATCGCCCCGAAGTCGAATTTCACCCAGCCGGTTCGATACCGAACCCGCCGCGCAGGTCAGAGGGGTATTTTCCGGGGGAGAAGGATCATCCGGCGCTGATCACCGAGGCCGCGCCCTCACTGGAGCAGCAGCATCGGGCCCGGGTGCGGCGGTACACGATCCTCATGGCGTTCCGGATTCCGTGCCTGGTGCTGGCGGCGGTGGCCTACAGCGTGTGGGAGAACTGGGTGATCTCGCTGCTGATCATCGGCATCTCGGTGCCGCTGCCGTGGATCGCAGTGCTGATCGCCAATGACCGGCCGCCCCGCAGCAAGGACGAGCCCAGCCGCTGGGACGGCCGGCGCGAGGACCAGACCGCTATCGAATCACGCCCGCATCGCGCCATCGACGGCTGACGGAGCCGCGGCGGGCAGGCGGCGGATGGCGATCGACATGAGCGCCGCCAGGCCACACAAAGCGCCCGCGATGTAGAAGGCCAGGCTGTAGCTGCCCTGCAGGTCGCGGATCACGCCCGCGCCCGCCGCGGCAATGGCCGCGCCGATCTGGTGCGAGGCGAACACCCAGCCGAAGGCCACCGGACCGTCCTCGCCGAAATGCTCGCGGCACAGCGCGACCGTCGGCGGCACGGTGGCGATCCAGTCCAGGCCGTAGAAGATGATGAACGCCCACATGCTCGGCTCCACACCGGGCGCGAACAGGGCGGGCAGGGCCAGCAGCGAGAGCCCGCGCAGCGCGTAGTAGCCCAGCAGCAGGTACCGGGAGTCGACGCGGTCGGTGAGCCAGCCCGAGGCGATGGTGCCGGCCACATCGAAGACGCCGACGAGGGCGAGCAGCCCGGCCGCGGTGGTGGCGGGCATGCCGTGATCGTGGGCGGCGCTCACGAAATGAGTGCCGATGAGGCCGTTGGTGGACATGCCGCAGATTGCGAAACCGCCTGCCAGCAGCCAGAACACCGGTTTGCGGGCCACCGTGAACAGCACCGTCAACGCACGCGACGCACCACCGGTGACGGTCACCCGCACACCGACCCGGCTGCCCGGCTCCGCGCCGTAGGCGGTCTCGCCGATATCGCTCGGATAGTCGCGGATGAAGAACCACACCAGCGGCACCACCGCCAGCGAGATGCCCGCCACCAGCAAGGACGGCAACTGCCAGCCGTGATCGTGGGCGAGCGCCGCGATCAGGGGCAGGAAGATCAGCTGCCCGGTCGCGCCCGCCGCGGTGAGCACACCCGTGACGAGACCACGCTGCTCGACGAACCACCGCCCGGAAATGGTGGCCACGAACGGCATGGACATCGAGCCCACGCCGACGCCGACCAGCACGCCCCACAGCATCACCAATTGCCAGGCCTGGGTCATGAACACCGTCAGCCCGCTGCCCGCCGCGACCAGCACCAGCGCGCCCGCCACCACCCGGCGAATGCCGAAGCGATCCATGAGCGCCGCCGCGAACGGCGAGATCAGGCCGTAGAGCAGCACATTCACCGAGACCGCCGCACCGATCGTGCCGTGCGACCAGCCGAATTCCGCGTGCAGCGGATCCATGAGGACGCTGGGCACCGAGCGGAAGGCGGCCGCGCCGATGAGCGTCACGAAGCCGACCGCCGCCACGATCCAGGCCGGATGCAGTCGCCGCTGATTTCGGGTGGGCAATCGTGTTCCGCCGCCCGGTGATTGCGTGGCGGGATCGTTCCGAAGTTCAGTCACCGCACGAGCGTCCCGGAAATCGCGGTCGCGAACGAGTGGCCTGAATGCCACAATGCGTAAAGATCGCGCCAATCCCGTTCAAGGAGCACACCGTGCCGAAACCCCATCTGGTGGCCGTTCTCGCGCTGGAACCGACCGTCGGATTCGATATGACCATCCCGACGACGGTGCTCGGCTCGGCTCGCGACGAGGCCGGGAACCCGCTCTACGACGTGCACGTCTGCGGCGTGAACACCGACAGGATCGCCTCCACCACCGGCTATTTCATCGTTCCCGAATTCGGCCCGGAGCTGCTGGCGCGCGCCGATACGGTGATCGTGCCCGGCACCCGCATCCACGGACCGCGCGTCGAGGGCGAGCTGCCCTCGGAGCTGGCCGTGGCGCTGGGCGCCATCCGCCCGGAGGCCCGCATCGTCTCCATCTGCACCGGGGCGTTCGTGCTCGGTGCGGCCGGGCTCCTCGATGATCGGCGCGCCACCACGCACTGGCGCTTCGCCGATCTGTTCCGCTCGATGTATCCGCGGGTCCGGCTCGATGAGAACCTGCTGTTCGTCCAGGACGGAAACGTCTGGAGCTCCGCGGGTCTGGCCGCGGGAATCGACTTGTGCCTGCACCTCATTCGCACCGATCACGGCGCGGCGGTGGCCAATGACGTGGCCCGCTACTGCGTGGTGCCGCCGTGGCGGGAGGGCGGGCAGTCGCAGTACATCGAACGGCATATACCCGAGGCCGACGGCGGCACCGCGTCCACCCGGCTGTGGGCGCTGCGACATCTGGACCGCGACCTGGATCTGAATTCCCTTGCCGCCCACGCCTGTATGAGCGTGCGCAGCTTCACCCGGCACTTCAAGGCCGAGACCGGCATGGCCCCGGGCGCCTGGGTGCTGCAACAGCGGCTGCGGCATGCCCGGCACCTGCTGGAGACCACGGCGCTGCCGGTGGACGAGGTGGCCCGCGCGGCCGGGCTGGGCACCGCCGCCTCGCTGCGCCACCACATGCGCGGCGAGCTGGGCGTGTCACCGCTGGCCTACCGCAAGACGTTTCGCTCCGGCCCGGCCCGGGCAATCGCGAACACGGACCTCGCGCTGCGGGACTAGCGTCGGCGGTGCAGACCACAAGTAATGAGCAGACAACGAGTGATGGGAGGCAGCATGACGATTCGCTGGATCTGGGCGTTCCTCGACCGTCCGGCAGCGCAATTCGACGAATGCGCGGAGTTCTGGTCCGCGGTCACCGGCTCGACGGTGTCGCCGCGGCGCGGAGCGAACTCCGAATTCGTCACGCTGCTACCGGAATCCGGTACGCCGACGGTGAAGATGCAAGCCATCGAGGGCGGGCCGCGGGTGCACCTCGACCTCGATGTGGACGATATTCCGGCCGACACCGAGCGGGCCGTCGCCCTGGGCGCGACGCTCATGCTCGAGCATCCGGACTATGTGGTGCTGAAATCCCCGCACGGCATGACCTTCTGCCTCACCCCGGCCGACCGGGGCGGCGGCGAGCTCACGCCGACGGTGACCGGGCCGGAGGGTGATCGCAGCCGACTCGATCAGGTGACCCTGGATATCGGCGCCGCCGACTACGAGGACGAGATGCGGTTCTGGCAGGAGCTGACCGGCTGGAATCTCACGGCGGCCACGCTGCCGGAATTCACCCGGCTGCGGGCCGATCCGCCGCTACCGATCAACCTGCTGTTGCAGCGGCTCGACGAGACGCGGCCGACCTCGGCGCATGTGGACCTGGCCTGCACCGACAGGCATGCCACCGCCGCCTGGCACGAGAAGCTGGGCGCACACCGGCTGGGCGAGGGCAGCCATTGGATCGTCATGACGGATCCGGCCGGTCAGGCGTATTGCC